>NZ_CAURKP010000016.1:0-62686 GCF_963525155.1 uncultured Rhodococcus sp. | reverse complement strand
CGTCGTTTTGTCAGCATCCGCCGAAGAACATGACGCCGGCGGATGTGGACAAGGCCCGCGGGATCCTGTTGGGGTTGGCATCGAAGAACATCGCGGATTGTGATGCGGTGCGGGCGGCGATCCGGCGGATCGAGAAGCAGTACGGAAAACGTGAGGACGGGGTTCCGGTGGGTGAGGATTCGGAGCGTAACGAGTTCTATGCCTCGAAAGGTTTGTACGGGCGCGTGTCGGTGAAGGGTGATCTGGATGCTGTGAACGGGGCGCGTCTGATCACGTTGTTGTCGAGCCTGTCTGCGCCGACACCGGAGAAGGACGGTGTCAAGGACGCCCGCACGCCGGCGCTACGGCGCGCGGACGGGTTTTGCGAACTACTGCGGCGGTACGAGCGGGCGGGGTTGGGTCCGATCGAGGGCGGAGTGAAACCACACATCACCGTTACCGCGTCGGCGAAAGACATGACAGACCTCAAAGCATTGAAAGACCTCCTGCCGTCCACTCAGGAACTCGGGTTCGCGTGGACGGATTGGGTGGGCCCGATCAGCATCGACACCGCACGGATGCTCGCCTGCGACTGCACCGTGACGCGGATTTTGTTGGATGAGAACGGGGTTCCGCTCGACTGCGGCAAGGAAGCGAGAACGGCGACGGTTCCCCAGCGGAGGGCGTTGGCGGTTCGTGATGGTGGGTGCGCGTTTCCGGGGTGCGGGACACCGTCGGGGTGGTGCGATGCCCATCATATTGTTCACTGGAACGATGGTGGCCCAACAGATCTCGACAACCTGATCTTGTTGTGCGGTCATCACCACCGGACGCTGCACCACACGGAGTGGCGGGTGGAGATCGGTCCGGATCGGAAATCGGTGTTCTATCCGCCGATGTCGATCGATCCGTATCAACAGCCGATCGGCGGGAACAGCCCACCGACAGCGGCGTGAACCGACATAACTGAAAAGGCCAGCGTGTGCACCGGGGAAGAATCATGCCCCGGGGCATACGCTGGCCTTTTCGGCTGCGCTCGATGTCCGTCTTGCGACAGCATCTGTCTCCACTTCGACACGCCGGACCCATAGGGTCGAGGCATGTCTTTCTGCGAACCCGCCCGCGTTGTCACCGTCACGTCCCTGACCCCGCACATGCGGCGAATCAGCATCGAGGCAGAAGGCGACTGGCACTGGCCGACCGGCGGGCAGGGCGACGAGCGCATCGACCTCGCGTTCCCGAAACCCGGTGAAACAGAAGCAGAATACGACTACTTCAACAATCCCGACTACGGCAAGGCCGATCTCGGAACCGAGCCACCGTGGCGGCACTACACCGTGCGCAAGGTGCACGACGGCGGCCGACGTCTGGACATCGACTTCGTCGTGCACCCTGGCGGTATTGCAGCGGATTGGGCCCTGCGGGCCGAACCAGGTCACCTACTAGGCGTCTTCTGGTCGGACAGTTCGCGGTCCCACTACCAAGCACCGGCGGGTCCTCGCTGGCAGCTGCTGGTCGCAGACGCCACGGGTCTCCCCGGACTGGGCAGGATTGTCGAAGAACTTCGTGAAGGCGATGTCGCACAAGCGATCATCGAGGTCGAAACCGAAGAGGATCGACAGGAGTTTGTCACTCGCGGCGACGTCACATACACGTGGCTCGTGGGGAGTGGCCTCGGAAAGGCGCCGAGCGCGCTGTTCGAGGCTGTGGAGAAGGTCGAGTTTCCCGAATCCGAAACGGCCGACGTCTACGCGTGGGTGGCGTGCGAAAGCGCAACCAGCCGTCGTATTCGTAAGCATCTGAGGGATGTTCGAGGAATTGCTCGCGACAAGCACAATGTTGTCGGGTACTGGCGAGAGGGCGCCGACGGCCACGTTTCCGGCATGAACAGCGAGGAAGTCACCGTCGGTGCCTGAGCGCCGTGATCACTCTGCCGGCAGCGTGTCGGTAGATTCTGTGTGAGCCTGCTGCGCGTCAGCCGGCTTTTCCGCCAGCATCTCGAACAGTGCTCGGCGTGCCTCGGCGAGAATTGCCTCGGCCTTGGCTACCTGCTCAGCGGTCCCACCTGCGGCTACCGCGACAGCGGCACCTCGGAGTAGGCCCATCGCGGGACGGAGCGCTGCGCCGGCTTCACCGAAACCCGGCCGACCGTGTCCGCGCTGGTCAAGTCGACCGCGTCGGCCTTCGGGGCGACCCTCTTCTCGGTCTTCGAAGCGACCCTCGGGTCGCTCGCCCTCGAATCCTCGACGGAAACCGTGTCCACGATGCGGGCCTCGGCGGCCATGCTCGCGACGTTCTTGCATTTCTGGGTTGTTGTGTGGGGCGTACATGTTGTCCTCCTGGACTGTCTGTGTTTGTTTGACGTATCGACGATATATCGACAATAGATCGAACGCAAGGGTTCGTAGAATAATTCCCGCACCCTCGTCCGGATACGCTGAAGCCGTGAACACGGATCTACAAGCCCAGGCCGCGGACGTCCTACGCCGCCTCGCACTCGACGAATCCCTGAAAGAACGCACCATGGCGGACGCTGCGACCGCAGCACTCGCACGGAAAGTCGCCGCTCGCTACATCGGCGGCGAAACCATCGACGACGCTTTCGCCCGACTCCCCTCGATCTTCGCGCGAGGACACAAGGCGAGCATCGAATACACCGGGGAAAGCGTCCGGGATCCCGAACTCGCGAACGCCGAAACCGATGTGTTCGTGGAATTGGCGGAACGGATCGGAACGTCGGGCGTCGACAGCACCGTGTCGTTCGACCTCTCGCACATCGGCTTGGTCATCGATCCGGAGCAGTGCTTTCGCAATGTCGTGCGCCTGGCCGAGACCACGGAACGCGCAGGTGCCGAGCTGATCATCTCTGCCGAAGCGTCCGACCGCACCGACCTGGTCCTCGACATGCACGCGCGACTGGCCGAGCGCTTCACTCACGTCGGGATCACCGTTCAGGCCCGACTGCACCGCACGGCAAAGGATCTCGCCGCTCTGCTGGACCGACCCGGCCG
Source organism: uncultured Rhodococcus sp. (assembly GCF_963525155.1). Lineage (NCBI taxonomy): Bacteria > Bacillati > Actinomycetota > Actinomycetes > Mycobacteriales > Nocardiaceae > Rhodococcus > uncultured Rhodococcus sp. The sequence continues at coordinate 59,696 of NZ_CAURKP010000016.1, read as the reverse complement.
CATCCGTCTCGTAAAGGGCGCCTTTCTCGAAGCCGAGTCCGTCGCCTACCCGCGCGGTAGTGCCGAACTGCGCAGCGCGTATCTCGACTACGCAGCCCGAATCGTCGAATCGGGCCACCAGGTTTCCATCGCGACGCATGACCGCGACATCCTCGAAGCATTACGCGCCGAGCATGATTCGAAGCTCAGAGCCGACCACGTGGAGTTCGAGATGCTGCTCGGTCTCGGTACCGAGCAACTGGACGCACTCCGAGCCGCGGGCTTCACCACACGCGAATACGTCATCTTCGGAACACAGTGGTGGCTGTACGTACTCAATCGCATCGCCGAAGAACCAGAGCGTGTCTACACCGCGCTCATCGACGCTGCGCTCATCAGCACTGCAAACTAGATCTCCAACAACACAAGTGGGGCCGCACTCGATTCGAGTGCAGCCCCACTTGTGTAAGTTTCTAGCTCTCCAGAAACGCCTTGATGCGCGCCAGAGTGGTTTCCATTCCGGTCTGCATCAGCTGATCTCGACCCCGACCGAGTAGGCCGCTACCCGACATCATGCGCACGTAAAGCGCAGGCGTCGCATAGATCTCACGAGTCTCGGTAAGCACGGTGCCCGTTCCCGAAGGCTCGAGCACAAAGGTCCACCGCGCTTTCGGCTCGTCCGATTCGAAGGAGAACCTCCGGCAGTCGACCACGTCGACCACCGTGCAGTGCGTGCTCCACCGAATCAGACCATGCTTGTTGGTGCCCTTGAACTTTGCACCCACAGTGCCCGGAGTTCCGGAAGTCCATGTTCCACCGGTGTTTTCAGGACTGAAGCGACCCATACCTTCGATGTCGCTGACAACCTTCCACACCGATACCGGCGTTGCCTCGATGTACGCGCTGGCGGTTTCCACCCGTTACCGGCCCGGAACCCAGGACATGATCTTGATGGCGTGAGGCATGAGCTTTGCCCACACCTTGGCCGGAAGTCCGCGCGGTCCACCGAGATTCATGACGCGAGTGGTGGCAACGGTCTGCGGTTCGGTGTACTTGATCAGACCCTCCGCGCCGTGACGACGACCGACGCCCGAGACACCCATGCCACCCATCGGTGCTGCGGTGCTGCCCCAGGTGGGTGCGTAACCCTCGTCGACGTTGACGGTGCCGGCGTGGATGCGCGCTGCGATGGCTTCGCCGGCAGCCTTGCTTCCCGCCCACACACTGGCGTTGAGGCCGTACTCGGTGTCGTTGGCCGCAGCGATGGCCTCTTCGACGTCCTTGACGGGGTAGATCGAGACGAGCGGCCCGAAGGTCTCGTCGCGGTAGCACTCGGCGTCTTCGGGAACCCCGGTGAGCAGGGTGGGCTCGTAGAACAGCGGTCCGATGTCCGGCCGAGCCTTGCCACCGGCAATGACGGTGGCGCCCTTGACCACTGCGTCATCGACATGAGCGGAGATTGCCTTGACCTGCGCCTCGGAGACGAGGCTGCCCATCTCGATTCCGAATTCGTATCCGGCGGCGAGGTTCATCTTCTTGACGCGGTCACCGAACATGCGGATGAACTCGGGTGCGATGGACTCTTCGACGTAGATGCGCTCGATGGAGATGCACAGCTGACCGGAGTTGGAGAAGCACGCACGTACAGCGGCGTCGGTGACCTCGCGCAGGTCTGCGCCGGCGGCGACGATCATCGGGTTCTTGCCACCGAGTTCGGCGGAGAAGCCGATCAGTCGACGGCCGGCCTGCTCGGCGAGGAGCTGACCGGTCGCGGTGGAACCGGTGAACATGAGGTAATCGGTGTTCTCGACCAGGGCGGTGCCGACGACGGAGCCCGGCCCGGGAACCACGGCGAAGAGGTCGCGAGGCAGACCCGCCTTGTAGAGCAGTTCGACGCAGGCGAGCGCGCAGTACGGTGTCTGGCTGTCCGGCTTGAGGACAACGGCGTTACCGGCGAGCAGCGCGGCGATGGCGTCGGACACGGCCAGCGTCATCGGGTAGTTCCACGGCGAGATGACGCCGACGACACCCTTGGGCTGGTAGCGGACGACGGTCTTCGTCAGACCCGGGAGCATGCCGGAGACGCGACGCGGGCGCAGCAGCTTCGGCGCCACACGTGCGTAGTGACGCGACGTCATCGAGATGTCGAGGACTTCTTCCTGAGCTGCGGTACGCGACTTTCCGGTCTCGGCCTGAGCCATGTCCATGAGGGCGTCGCGGTTCTCGAGGATGAGATCGCGGTAGCGGTGGAAGACGGCGGCGCGATCGAGGACGGAGCGCTTGGCCCATTCCTTCTGGGCGACGCGGGCACGGGCGATGGCCGCAAGTGCGTCGTCGGCGGTGCCGACGGGGATGGTCGCCAGCTCCTTGCCGGTGAACACCTCGGTGATGGACTTCGTCGGGCGATCGGCAACATTGTCGATGGCGATCAGATCGGCGAGCCGCGAGAAGGTCGCAGCGGACGGAGCAGGCATTTCAGTACCCCTACTGGTGAGTAGTTCTTGGAGTTACACACAACTTACCCCGTCGGTGGTACCGATCACAGTGCCGAATCAGACAGAGTCAACCAATACTGCCTCTTTCGGACGTTTTGCGATCAACAACGACATGACTGCAGCGATCGCGCAGAGCGCGCCGGCCACCAAGAAGGCAGCGTCGTACGAGCCGATCTGATCACGAACGAGACCGGCCAAGAAGGCCACCAGACCCGCACCGATCTGGTGCGATGCCAGCACCCAACCGAACACGATGGGGGCGTCGGCGCCGAAGTGTTGACGGCACAGCGCGACGGTCGGCGGAACCGTCGCCACCCAATCGAGCCCGTAGAAGATGACAAACGCGATCATCGGTGGATTCACAGTGTTGGCGAGCAACAACGGCAGAAAGAGCAGCGAGATTCCGCGGAACAGGTAGTAGATGCCGAGAAGTTTTCGCGAGTCCATCCGGTCGGTGAACCAACCCGAAGCAATGGTGCCGACCATGTCGAGGATTCCGATCAACGCCAACAGGGACGCGGCAGTCGTGATCGGCATTCCGTGGTCGTGCGACGCCGGGACGAAGTGCGTGCCGATCAGGCCGTTGGTGCTCGCGCCGCAGATCGCGAAGGTACCGGCGAGAAGCCAGAACACCTTGGTTTTCGACGCCATCACCAGCACCGAGATCGCCCGGCCTCCGGCGCCGCCGCGCTGGTAGACAGGCTTAGCCGGTGGGGTGTAATCGGCGGGCGCGCCGTAAGGCGTCGTACCCACGTCTGACGGATAGTTACGCAGGAACAGCAGAACGAACGGCACAACGGCCAGTGCGGCAAACGAAACTGTGAAGGCGACGCTCTTCCAGTCGTACGTTTCGGCGATCTTCGCCAGGACCGGGAGGAACACCAGCTGACCGGCAGCACCACCGGCCGTCAGGATGCCGGTCACGAGACCACGCTTCTCGACGAACCAGCGATCGACGACGGTGGCGACAAACGCCAGCGCCATCGAACCGGTACCGAGACCGACGAAGACACCCCACAGCAGAATGAGCTGCCAACTCGAGGTCATGAAGATAGTGAGACCACTGCCGAGCGAGATGAGCGCCAACGCCGAGGTGACGACCGCCCGGATACCGAACCTCTCCATCAAGGCAGCAGCGAACGGCGAGGTCAACCCGTACAGAATCAGGTTGACCGAGACGGCCGCCGAGATGCTGGCGCGCGACCACCCGAAATCTTCGTGCAGCGGATCGATCAGCACCGATGGGGCAGCGCGGAAGCTCGCCGCACCGACCAATGCCAGGAATGCCACGATCGCGACGGACCAGGCGCGGTGAAAGCGCGGCGGGCTCACCTGCTGTTGGCCTGATTCGGGGAGAGCGGTCTCAGAAGTCACAGAGAGAATTCTGCAGTTCGGATTCGATCGAGAACAGTGGCCAGATTGCCAATATATGAAAGAATCAAGCCATGTCTGGTCCGCATCGCGTCGTCGTACTGGCTCTGAATGGAGTCATCCCCTTCGAACTCGGCATCCCGGCGCGCATCTTCGGACGTGCCCTCGACGTCGAGGATCGGCCGCTGTACGAGATCCTGACGTGCACCGTCGACGGCAATCCCGTGCAGACCGACGCAGACTTCAGCATCTCGGTCGACCACGGGAGCGAGTTGCTCGCCACCGCCGACACCGTCGTCATCCCCGCGTCGTACGAGTTGGGTCCGGCCTACGAAGACGGCTACCTCTCCCCCGAGTTGGCCGCAGCTTTCCAACACATCCGGCCGGGCACTCGGCTGGTCTCGATCTGCACCGGGTCATACATCCTCGCCGCGGCGGGTTTGCTCGACGGACTCCGCGCCACGACGCACTGGCGCAACACCGACCATTTCCAGCGTGTCTATCCCAAGGTGAACGTGGATCCGGACGTGCTGTTCGTCGACGAAGGCCACATCCTGACCTCGGCCGGGGTGGCGTCGGGAGTCGACCTCTGCCTGCATATCGTCAGGCGTGACCACGGCATGGAAGTGGCGAACACCGTCGCGAGGCGTTGCGTCGTACCGCCGTGGCGCGACGGTGGTCAAGCTCAGTACATCCGACGCCCCCTGGCCGACAAGCCTTCGGAATCGACTGCCGACGCTCGGCACTGGGCCCTCGAACATCTCGACGACCCGATCACCCTGGCGGACCTGGCGACGCGCGCCAACATGAGCGTCCGCACGTTCAGCCGTCGATTCCGCGACGAAGTCGGAACCACACCGAACCGCTGGTTGACCAGCAGACGTGTCGATCGGGCGCGGGAACTACTGGAGGAATCCGATCTGTCGATCGATGCGATTGCTGCTCGAACCGGCTTCGGGACTGCGACATCCATGCGTCAACACATGAACGAGGCCCTCGGCGTTTCACCGAGCGCCTACCGACGCACGTTCAAGGCACCGGTGTAAGCGGCAGTACCAGGCACTATCCTGGATGCCATGGCCGAACAGACTCGCCCGAACTTTCCTCAGTACTGCGGATACCTCCTGGGGAAGACGCTCCCCGACCGGTATCAGGACTGGGTTCGGAACGATCTGGTCGGCCCGGGTGCGCAGGCCCGCTACATCATCCGCTTCACCGTGCCGGCGACGCTGATTCTTCTGCTGTTCCTCTTGATCCCGGGACCGATCTGGATTCCCTTGGCCATGATGGCCTTGTTGCTCATCCCGCTCGCGTACTTCGTCGTGGCGCTCGGGACCATCTACCGCCGTCACCGCCTGCTGAGCCACGGACTCGATCCCGAACTGCTCGACGAGAAGGCCCAGCGCCGTGCCGATCGCACTCGCGAGGACTACGAGAAGCGGCACGGTCGCTGAGCACCCCTCAGCGGAACATCGTCACTGCGGCCTTGGCGAGGACCTTCGGATCCTTCTCGTAGTGATGCATCTTGGTGAGCTTGTCTTCCGGAATCCCCAGGAACTTGTAGACGGCTACCTGAGCGCAGCGCACCGAGTACTGCTCGGTGAACACCATGTCGAACGGCAACTCCGCGAACTGACTGATGAAGGCCAGGTTCTTGGAGTGCTTCGGCACCACCAGCGGCCGGTCGCCGACGGCGCGCCGATTGAACAGCGCACTGGCGTAAGGCATATGGCTGGTAATCGAATTCACGACGCTGCCGGTGATCTCTTGTCGACGCGCGGCGAGCGCACCGCTCTCGTCGAGCGCCTCGAGGTGTCCGAGCGTCTCTTCCAGCATTTCCCGCCCGGTCATCTCGATGAACGGCTTCTTCACGTAGTCGCCGTCCTTGCGCGGGAACAGACAGTAACCCCAGAAGACTCCTTCGTTCTCCTTCTGCGCGTGGTAGTGCGGCTGATGGTGGACCACGATCGAGAGAAGCACGTTCGAGTCCACGAATGTGTTGAGCGCATTTCCGGGGAGCTGCTTGGTGATTCGGGAAATCTCGTTGATGAGCTCGTGTGACGAAGTGGTGACGGTGAAGCTGGTCCACTCACTCTGCGCCCGGTCCCCGAAGAACTTGTCGGGATTCCCGAGGTCGTAGAAATGCTCGGTGGCCTGCTTCCACAGCAGCGCACTCGGTGCGTATCTCATGTCTTCGACGATCGGGGTATCCAGATCGCCGATCGAAGAACTGTCGGTGATGCTGCCGTTGGTGTCGAAGACGAAATCGCCCTCCGCCACGTCGATTCGGCCCTTCTCACCGGTGCGGACGTTTTCGTAATCGAGTCCCGTCACGATGATCTCGTCTCGTAGCGGGGTGTCCTTGAACACGAACTCCGTGATCTTCAGTTCGTTGACGAACTTCACGCCCTTGCCTTCGAGGAAGGCCCGCATCGGCAAGATGATGCTCTCGTACTGGTTGTACGGGGATCTGGTGACACCGGCAAGAGTTTGAATGCGACTGAACTCGAGAATCATTCGGTTCATGTACCGGCGCAGCTCCATCGCCGAACTCACCCGCTTGAAAGCAAATGTGGTCTCCCACATGTACCAGAAGTTGGTGGTGAAGAAGTGCGGAGTGTCCTCGAACCACTGCTCGATACTGATGTCGTCGAGTTTTGCCTCGTCCGACTCCGGCATCGTCATCAGCTTCGTCAACAAGTACCGATCCTTGTTGTCGAATTGCATGTGCTTGTAGTCGTTTTCACCCTTGTTGCGGATGCCGTCGCGATCGATCAATCGTGCGACGTCGTGCGTCGGATGTGCGTGGTCGAAATCGAGAATGTCATCCGTCACCGATTTTCCCGGGTTGTCCAGCGACGGAACCACACTCAGCACGTCCCAGAGGTTCTCATAGGTCTCCTCGTTGAGCATGCGACCGCCACGATTGATGAAGCCCGCGGCGTTGCCCAGCTCGCGATGACCGTACTGGTACTGGAAGGTAGCGGCAGATTCGCCGTCGTTCGCTCCGTGCATGTCCAGGCCCATGATGGTGATGTCCTCACCGTTCCACTCACCGTCTCGAATCAAATAGACGGCAGCCGAGAGGTTTCCGATGCCGGCACCGATCATGTAGGCCTTGTGAGACAGCTTGGAAGACATTGGGTTTCGTTCCTTACTCGAGTCGCGGTACGGATACCTTCCAAGCATGGACCCCTTTGCCCGCTGGCGCATCACCCGAACCGGATGACGTCCGTCACGGTCGCTGAAGGCGCACCAGATCCAGTGCAAAACGCGCGTAGTCGCGTGCAATTTCCTCGGGCGTTTGTGGTCCGCTCGGCCGATACCATTGCGCGACAGAGACACACATCACGACAATCGCACGCGCGGCCTGTCTCGGCCGATCCGTCTCGAACACACCGGCGGCGATTCCGTCGTCCACCTGCTTCGTCATCAACCATTGCTGGTAGTTGCGTGATTCCGTGATGCGCAACCTGTTCTCGGCTGTGAGACTGCGCATTTCGCTGGCACCGAGAAATCCTTGATCACGCCGATAGATATGGAACAAGGTCACACATTCGACGAGGAAAGCCAGCCTTTCGGAGGGACTTTCGCCCTCGTCGATTGCCGCCAACGATCTCGTGTTGAGTTCATCCATGGTGAGGTCGAGAATTTCGGCCAACATCTGCTGCTTGCTGGAATAGTGGTGATACAGACCCGGAACACTCATCTGCGCACGTTTGGCGATCTCACGCATCGCAGCGCCGTGATATCCGGTCTTCACCATCTCCGCGAGCGCGGCCGCCAACACCGGATCGAACGAACTCGGACCGAACCGTCGCCACTCGTTCGGGCGAAAATGTGCGTCCGGGTCGGCGTCGTCGCCTCCCCATCGCGGCTGTTCCGGCGGACGCACTATCGCAGCCGGGAGCAGAGCGTCGAAACGCACTCCGAGAATCCCGCCGATTGCCGCCAACCGGTCGACGCTGACTCTGGTCTTTCCGGTCTCGACAGCGCTGAGGGTAGCCGGGCTGACATCGAGACGCCTGGCCAATTCACGCAGCGAGAGCCCGCTGTGACGCCGCGCTTGCCGGATCGACGCCCCGATCAGGACAGCATTCTCGAATTCGGTCACATTGTTCAGTATTGCCGAACATAGGATTTCCGACAATGCGATGACCACGGAAATCTATGAACGTGTTGACTACTAGTTATCGGCCTGAACATGATGTGGATCACAAAGACCCAGGTCCGCCCGAGCGATCGTTCGGTGTCGGTAGCGAGAGGATCGAATCACCATGACCGAGGCGCCATATCTTGGAGAACTCCTGCGCGACGCACCCAGCAACTGGGGCAAGTGGGGAGAGTCCGACGAGGTCGGTTCACTGAACTACCTCGACGCCGGACAGGTGCTTCGTGGCGTCGGAACCATCAAGCAGGGTTCCGTGTTCACGCTTCAACGGCTCATCGGCGACCCCAAGGGTGATCCGGTGTGGCCGGGACGCAGCCCTGCCGAGCGCACACAGATCTTCGACGAGAGCAGCTGGGACGGCGACGACGCCCCCAACTTCCCCGGTGGCCTGCATTACGCGGACGACAAGATCGACGCGTTCCTGCAGGGTTCGACGCAGTACGACGCGCTCGGCCACGTCTGGTACGACGGCGCCCTGTGGAACGGATACTCGGCTGATACCACTGTCGGCGGCCTGGAGAAGGCCAGCGTCGAACCGATTGCCGACCGCGGCGTCGTCGGACGCGCAGTACTTCTCGACATGGCAAAGTTCCGCGGCAAGGAAAACCTCGACAAGGCCGAAACCTTCACGCACCATGATCTTTTGGCCTGTGCCGAAGCGCAGGGGGTCACCATCGAGAAGCGTGACATCCTCGTCATCCGCACCAACTTCCTCAAGCTGTTCTTCGACCAGGGCGAAGCCTTCTACGAGGGCTTCTGCGAGCCCGGCCTGATCTACAGCCCCGAACTCGTCCAGTGGTTCCAGGACATGGAGATCCCCAACCTTGTCACTGACACCATTGCCAACGAGGTCACCACCGACCCCGAAAACGGTGTGGCACTGGTTCTCCACAACGCATTGATGCGCAACCTCGGAGTGGTGTTCACCGAGATCTGCGATCTGGAGAAGTTGGCCGCGGACTGCGCGGCCGACGGCCAGTACACGTTCCTGTACGTCGCCGCGCCACTCAAGGTTGCCAAGGCCAGCGGCTCTCCCGTGAATCCGGTTGCCATCAAATGACATACGAAGATCGCCCTTGGTTGGCGTTGTACCGCAACGACGTTCCCCCCGACATCGACGTCGAACACCCCACGATGCTCGAAATGTTGGCAGCGGCGGTCCGCTCTGATCCGGACGCCACGGCTGTGAAGTACTTCGACGGTCAACTCAGTTTCGCCGAACTGGATCAGCAGAGTGACGCCCTGGCCCGAACACTCCGAGCCGGTGGACTGGTGAAGGGTGACCGCGTCGCTCTGTTCCTCCAGAACGTTCCGCAGTTCGTGCTTGCGCTCGCCGGAATCTGGAAAGCCGGCGGCGTCGCAGTCTCGATCAATCCCATGAGCCGTGAACGAGAACTGGGATACCAACTCGAAGATTCCGGAGCAGCGGTTCTGATCGCTCTCGAGGGGCTCTACGAGTCCGTCGGCCGCAATGTCGTCTCCGACTCGCCGGTCAGGCGAGTTATCACCACCTCGGAACTCGAGTACCAAAGTCGCAACGATCCGAGGATTTTCGACGGAATTGTCAAGAAGGATCTCGGTACCGACGATCTCGCGACGCTGATCGACGAACATCGTCTCGGCGATCCGATCACTACCGACGCTGCACCGGAAGACATTGCGGTACTGACCTATACGTCGGGAACCACCGGTCCGCCGAAGGGAGCGATGACCTCTCACGCGAATATGACCTTCAACGCCCAGGTGTACCGGGACTGGCTGGGGCTCACCCCGAAAGACACGGTTCTCGGAGTTGCACCGCTCTTCCACATCACGGGGTTGATCGGTCACATCGCGGTGTCCGTCCTGGCGAGAATGCCGCTGGTGCTGGCCTATCGCTTCCAGCCCGAGGTGATGCTCGACGCGATTCGTGAGCACCAACCGACATTCACAGTCGGCGCCATCACTGCTTTTACGGCACTGCTCAACACTCCGGGTTGCGCGCCGGAAGACTTCACCTCCATGCGGTTGCTCTACTCCGGCGGCGCACCCATCTCGCCGACTGCCGCCGAGGCCGTCCGCGCCATGACCGGTGCTGCGCTGCACAACATCTACGGGCTGACCGAGACCACGTCGCCGACCCATGCCGTTCCCGTTGGTGCGGATACGCCGGTCGACCCCACATCCGGAGCACTGTCTGTCGGCGTTCCCGTACCCAACACCGTGGTCCGCATCGAAGACGAGGGCGGTGCGGTCCTGCCGATCGGAGAGATCGGCGAACTGGTCGTCCGAGGTCCACAGGTGGTGCGCGGTTACTGGAACAAGCCGGAGGAGAGTGCGTCGGCCATTCGCGACGGGTGGTTCCACACCGGCGACGTCGGTTTCATGGACGAAGCCGGCTGGTTCTACGTCGTCGACCGTAAGAAGGACATGATCATCGCGTCCGGCTACAAGGTGTGGCCACGCGAAGTCGAGGACGTTCTTGCCGAGCATCCCGCAGTCCGTGAGGCGGCAGTCGTCGGGATCGCCGACGAATACCGCGGTGAGACGGTGAAGGCGTTTGTCAGCCTCGTCGCGGGGGCGTCCGTCACCCCGGAAGATCTGATCGATCACTGCAAGCAGCGGATGGCGGCGTACAAGTACCCACGCTCCGTGGTGCTGGTGGAGGAACTGCCCAAGACCGTCACCGGCAAGATACTGCGACGGGAACTGCGCACGATCTCTTGATCGCGGGGCAGCGGGCGGACTTCGCGGTCCGCCTGCTGTCTGATCGCGCACAGTTTCCGGTCGACCGCGCCATTGGGGTAATGGAACAGTAATATGTGCTGAGTACCCACGGACAAACGGGAGACATCAGTGAGCAAGTTCGGACGTAAGAAGCAGCCCACGCCCAAGAGCTACCAGTGGCTGGCCATGACCCTCATCGCTTTGTCGCTCTCCGTGTCGATCGGGATTGCCGCCAAACCCTCCTGAGCTCTGCGAATCCGAAACTTGTAACCCCGCGTCCATCTCCACATGGGCAAATAGGTGCAATTCGGACGCTTAGCTGTTCTAACTTTCCTTCCGTCGTGTCACCTCGGCACCGACGGAGAGGATCAACTCACCATGCGAAGCTCACGCTTCGGCGTGCTGGCCGCTGCCGGCGCTGTCGGACTAGTGCTTGTCACCAGCAGCGTCCAGTCCATCGCCACGGCGTCACCGTTCGGTTCGCTCGACGCCGGTTCGAGCTCCGGTTCGACAGAGATACCAACCGTCAGCGACGGCGGCTTCACGTCCAAGACGCCCTACACTCCCGGCCAGCGCATCGCCGACTATCAGGCGCCGCCGACGGGATACTCCCCCGTGTACACGGAAAGTGTTGCGCGCCATGGTTCCAGAGCACTGTCGAGCCTGAAGTACGACGACCTGAGCCTGCAGCTGTGGGAAATCGCCGAAGCCGAGAACGCATTGACCCCCGTCGGCAAGGAATTCGGCACGGCCCTCCGTGATCTCATGGCCGCCAACAAGAAGCTGGGGTACGGCAACCTCAGCGGACTCGGGATTACCGAACACAGACAGCTCGGCGCGCGGGTCACCGAACGCCTCCCCCAACTGTTCGACGCCATCGCAGCGCAGCAGGGCACCATCACCTTGACCTCGTCGGGTGTGGACCGTGCCGTGGACAGCGCCGAGAACTTCGCGCAAGGGCTGACCGGTGCGTTTCCAGCCGTCGCCGGTGATGTTTCACCGGTGACCACGGATGCCGACCTTCTCTACTTCCACGACTCGGATGCAAACGCCGACTACAAGGACTACGAAGAGTCCGATCCTCGACTGAAAGCCGTCGACGACCAGATCGCCGATCTTCCCCGCACCCGCGAGGTCTCGCGGCACATGATGCTCAGGCTCTACTCGGAGGACTTCGTCAACCGGCTGAGTGCGGGCGAGTTCTCACTCGTCGACCGTGGCAAGGGTTCCAGCACGATCGACAACGAGGTCGACGCCGCGTACATGCTGTACAACACGTACATCATCACTCCGGGCATGGCCGAAGAAGGCAAGTGGAATTTCGAGCGGTTCATCGAACCTGCTGACGCGCAGTGGCTCGCATACACGAACGATGCCGAGGACTTCTACGCCAAGGGCCCGGGCTTCACCGGTGAAGACGTCACCTACCGGATGGCAACTGTCCTGCGCGACGAGTTCCTGCGCGGCCTGCAGAAACATACCGGCGACGACGCCGTCCCGGGAGCGGATTTCCGGTTTGCACACGCAGAAACGATCATCCCCTTCGCGGCACTCTTGAAACTGCCGGGAAGCACCGTCTCGCAGGCGGAGGGTGACCTCTACACCTATGCGAACAACCCCTGGCGCGGATCGCAGGTCAGCCCGATGGCTGCCAACGTGCAGTGGGACGTGTACGCCGGACCGGAGGGTAAGCGTCTGGTCCGAATGCTCTACAACGAGCGCGAGACAGCCTTTGCTGCCCCGTGCGCTCCGGTGAGCGCCGGGAGTTTCTTCTACACGCCGGACGAACTGGCCCGCTGCCTGCCGGAGATTTCACCGGCAGCCTGAGATCCGGCAACTCGGGATCCAGCCAGCGGTCGACGAGGGCGCGCCCATACCTGGTGCAATGCCAGCATGCGCGCCTTCTCGTCGTCTTCCATCAACAAGGCGTCGCAGATCCTCACGATGACCGGAGCCGAAACACCAACGGACGTACCCTGTTCCAGCCGCTGATAGTGATTGAAACTGATGTCGGCAATCTGCGCGACATCGCGCCGACTGAGGCCGTGCATTCGGCGAGCACCCTCGCAGCGCATGCCGACCTTTTCGGGCGCAAGACTGTTTCGTTTTTCGACGAGCATCTGGCTCATCAACTGACGCGCGCTCGACCCGTTCACGTCGCCACCTTTTCCATCCCTGAAATATGCTTTCACCTAACATGTTTCAGAATATGGGATGGGACGGACCCGGCGGTATCTCCGAGATGACAGATAATCACGCGATACCGCCAACCCTGTGCCCGTCCAGGCCGCGACGATGAGGCTCAAGATCAGGCTATGAACCTGCCGATCGTCGGATTCGACTGGCAGATGGGACTACTGCCCCAGTTGATCGAACCGAACGCCGTCGCAACGACATTGCCGACGCCGGTGTTCACCGTCGCGGACAGGTACGGATAAGTACCGACCAGGTCGACGATTCCGGACTTGCCCGTGTCGGTGTTGACCCACGCAACGGTCACCTGACCCGCCGCCGGGATGGGTGCAGCGGCCGGGAAGGAATCGAAGCGAATGTCACCCTTGGCGATGGGCGGATTGGATTCTGGCCCGGACTGGCCGGTGAGCCCGGTCAACGAGGCCAGCGACCCCTGATTCGGACACCCGATAGTGACGGCGGCGCCGCCGAAAGGGTGGGGCGGATCAGCCGAGGCGACTCCGGCGAACATGACGCTCGCGGCAATCGGTAGTCCGATGGCCGCAAAAACCCCGGCCGTGCGTGTGACGCTCATAGCTGCTCCTCGGGTCGACAACACTTTCCGGATACCCCTGGTACAACGCCCGAAACGAAGGAAAGACGACTATTCACACCCCCTAGACAACGCGTGTTGTCAGAACTACAGTCGGTGGTGCAGCTCACATCTATCTCTGCCGCGCGCAGACCAGTCCCAGGGAGTGTTCAGATGAAGCGCTACGACCTCCGCAGTCGCACGGATCAACTCGATCCCGAAACCGATTACGAAGAGATGTCGCGCATTCTCGCGGCGCAAGAGTTTCCCTGGGACATCAATCAGGCGCTCAGCTTCGCACTGTTTCGTACATACGCTGTCCCCTCGATCGGCAAGCTCCTCTTCTCCACGGGCGAGTTCACCGACAAGGTTCAGAAGCGCTACGACGACACCAGCCTGATCCTCGACGCCATCCTCGAGCACGGCCTCAGCAGCACCGAAGGCCGCAAGAGCGTGCGTCGAATGAATCAGATGCACGGCTCGTACGACATCTCCAACGACGACATGCTCTACGTTCTGGCCACCTTCGTCGTCACGCCGGTCAGATGGCTCGACGAGTACGGCTGGCGGAAGATGACCGACAACGAGATCGTCGGGTCGACGAACTACTACCGCCACCTGGGTCGGTACATGAACATCAAAGACACTCCTGACACCTACGAGGGCTTCGTCAAACTTCTCGACGACTATGAGCGCGAACACTTTTCATTCGATCCCGGCGCCCGAGCCGTCGCTGATTCCACCCTCGACCTGATGTGCACCTTCCCGCCCAACAACCTGGCACCGAAGGCTCTGGTCAAGGGATTCGCCTTCGCGCTCATGGACGATCACCTACTCGACGCCTTCCACTACAAGCACCCGAGCACTGCGATGCGCGTCGTCTCACGCGGTGCGCTGAAGGTCCGCGCGCACCTGCTGCGGTTCTTCCCGGTGCGCACGAAACGGAAATTCGCCCGCGAGCTGCCCAACATCCGCAGCTACCCGAGCGGTTACAAGGTCGAAGACCTCGGCACCTTCCCCACGGGATGCCCGGTCAAGCACCTGCAGGCAGACCAGCAGGCCCAAGCGTAAGCACCTGGGATACTTGCACGGTGGCGCAACTCTGGATGCTCGAGGATCTCGAACCGTGGCGCGACACCCCCATGCCTGGCGATACTTGCGAACCGACGACCTATTGGGCCAGTCCCGAAATGTTGGACCTTCCCGCCGAGGTGTGCTGCGAAATCGATGCACGCATCGCGACCGTGACAATCGACGGCCGCACTGAGCACATAGCCCATCTCGGAAACGGATTTACGACACTGATCGGCGACGATGTCGGAGCCGTCGGCAAGACGCGGTTGAGAGGCTGCCTGGTGTGGGATCGCTACCTCTGGACTCGATACCGCACTCAGCCCACCGGGCGCGTGCGGGTGAAAGAGCGGCCCGGCCACCTCGTTCAACACGAAACACTCTTGACGACAATTCATCCCGGTCTCTTCAACGTCGTCTTCGACGGGCCGACGGTGTACTGCGAGACGAGTTGGGTACCTACCGATTTCGGCGTCCGCTGGAACACGCTGGTAGTCGAACTCGAGACTTGGAAGTGATCGGGCGTCAGTGCCAATACGGCGGATCGATATCCGGGTCGTCGAGCACGGCGTCGATCCGCGAATCAGCCACAATTCGAATGATGGCCTCCTCGGGGGCCGCAATGGTCGCGAAATGTGGATCGACATCATTGGTTATGCACCAGGAATGATCAGCCGGCCAGATGAAGGCCGGATCAGGGGAAGAACCCCACGGCCAACGAGCTGAGTTTTCCACGCTCCAATCGGCGTAGTCGGCAAGCGTTCCGCGAAAGAGCCAGTAGTCACGATTGGGGATCTCGAACCGCGGAACGTCATCACCGACTGCCGACCCCCACCCGGTCCACATGCAGAAATAGCACTCGTCGGGTGTGGTTGTGTAACTGGACAACACATCCAGGGCGAAGCCGATCAGCACTTTCTCTTCCGGCCCGGTTTGATCGAAGTCGACATCATTGGATTTCTGATCGGGAAAGCTCGGATCGGGGATGAACCGTAAGCGCGCATACTTCGGAAATCCGATCGGGCCGCGCCCCGCCAACTGATACCAAGGAAGATCCTGATCGACCAGCCAATCGGTAGCCGCCAGATCTGTGCACAATGTCAGGCCCGTGCTGGGCTGATCCGTAATTCTCATGCCTGGGAAAGGGAAGAGCCTCGACCCGCGCGACGCAGGGTGATCAATTCATGGTTCGTCTCGGCGTCGTGTCGACGCCCCTCTTCTTCGAACTCCATCAGCGCATAGAACCTGCGGGCGCGATCGTTGAGCGTGTAGACCTCCAGTGTCACCTCGCCGTGCATGGTTGTGACGTGTTCGACCAACGCCCGCCCGACGCCCAACCCTTGTGACGCCGGCGCGACGAACAGTCCCCCGATTTCGGAACCGATCATTCCCAACAGGCCGACAACTTCGGAGTTGTGCTCAGCCACCCAATTATCGGCCTGAATCAGATAGACCTCTCGCATCTTCTGCTCCCGTTCGCCCGTTCCCTCACCCGTAAGGAACGGATGGGCTTCACGGGCAGCGCGCGACCACAGGTGGACGACCACATCCTCATCCGAGGGTAGGTAGCGGCGAATGATCAGATCCTGATTCACAATCCGACCATACCCTCCGGCATCAGAGAGATAGCCGGCGCTGAAAGTGACCAACTCTCGGATCAACGCACGACGGCCTCGACGTAAACCAGTGGCAACAATTCCATTCGTTGCCACCCCACAATTACTGCCTTGTGCAAGGGTTGTCCGATGACTGACGGTGATCCGATAACTAAGCGCGGAGGTCCGGCATCCTGGTGGAAGGTGATGGCAGTTGTCATCGCAGTGCTTGTCGCTCTCACATGCGGCGTCATCGTGTGGTCCTTCATGCCGCCGGTTGTGTACTTTCCATTCTTTGCGCTCGCCGCCTCGGTAATACTCGGATTGGGTGGAGTGTGGTTGATACTCAGCCTGATTGGTTGGATGAAGTACAAAACGCTCCGGTTGAGCACGATCGCGCCGGTGATAGTCCTCGTCACCGGCGCGCTCGTGACCTTGTCCGTCCCTTCGCATGTTGCGTTTGCACTGTCGAAAGACTCGCTCGAAGCAGTAGCCGCGGATTGCCAGAAGTCGTTGGACAACCAAACAATTGGCGTCTACCGGGTCCTGCAGGTCTGGCCCGTCGGCAACGGGTGCCGCTTCCACATCGAGGGTGGTCTGATCGATTCGATCGGATTGGCGTACTTACCTGACGGCGCACCATATCTCGGCAAGCCCCGCCGCGACGGCGAGATCGGATACCAGGAGTTCGACGGCGACTGGTACTCGTTCGTTCAAGCGTTTTAGCAGCGAGAAACTAGCCGACCAGCTTGGCCTTCAG
The DNA here is from genome assembly GCF_963525155.1 of uncultured Rhodococcus sp. Taxonomy (NCBI): domain Bacteria; kingdom Bacillati; phylum Actinomycetota; class Actinomycetes; order Mycobacteriales; family Nocardiaceae; genus Rhodococcus; species uncultured Rhodococcus sp. The sequence continues at coordinate 42,784 of NZ_CAURKP010000016.1, read as the reverse complement.
AAGCGCGATCGTATCCGGAGTGAGTCCGAGACCTTCGGTGAGATAACCGTCGACGGTTCCGTAATCGCTGGCTATCTGCGCGAGTCCAGCTTCCAGGTACGAAGCGTCGACACCTAGGGCCGGTTCGAGATTGGTCGCCACCTGCGGGCTCAGGGCCTGAGAGATCTGCGCAAGGATCTTCTCGTTGGTCGCCTGAAGGTACGTGTTGCTCAACAGATAGTCGTCCATGATCGTCTGGGCGGGGACACCGGCGATGGACTGCAGCAACATCGCGGTCCAACCCGTGCGGTCCTTGCCTGAGGTGCAATGGAACAACTGCACCCCGTCACTCGCAGCGATGTCCGAGAGGACCTGCTTGAAGCCGGCACGGCGAACGGGATCGGTGACAAAACTGCGGTTGGTGTCGACCAAGAACTGCTTGGCCTCTTCCGGCGACTTGATAGTTGTGGCGAGCTGAGTGAGATCCTTGAACTCGATGGGGATGTTCGTGTACGTCACACCGTCCGGGAGCTTGTCCGCGCCACCGATGAACGGGTTGGAGATCTCGGTTGCGCCGCGCAGGTCATAGGCGTCGGCAAGTCCGAGGCCGGTGAGTGTCGTCTTGTCTGCGTCGGTGGTCGCGGTCAGCGCATTGGACCGGTAGATGACGCCGCGCTTGAGGTGTGAGCCGTCGACGGTGGCGTATCCCCTACCGTCGTTGCCGGCAACGTCGCGAAAGTTGGCCACGGAGGCCAAATTCGGTGTCGGCGCGAGGACAGGATCGAGCGAGCCGAGATCGACCGCTCCAAGCGAGCCTGTGTTGAGAGAGCCCAGGTCGAGCGGGATTGCCGTGGCGGGAGCAGCAAACATCAGACCACCTGTAACAACCAGTGCGGCGGCCTTCGCAGTGCGAGCGAACAACATTCGTGTGCGTGTGGACATGTGGCAGTGCCTTTCTCTGTAGTTTGGGATTTGTGGTGTGGCGATCTGGAGTTACGGAGCGATGTCACCGATGCCGGTAAATCCGTATCGCTGGTGAGGTCCGATGACTGCTACCTCGAACAGGCCTGTCCCGGTGCGGGTTACGCCGTCCTCGACGAGGGTGAACCGAGCCAAGTTGTCGACCGGGCACAGCATCTTCTTCCACGGTTCGATGTCCGAAACCTTCTCTCGCAGGCCCTGAACCACCAGTTCGCCCTGCCACATCCCGTGGCGCCAATCCTGCTCGAGTCCGTAGCCCGTGCCGACACCGATGTAGTTGGGCAGTATCGGTTCGCAGGTGATCTCCAGGATGTGGTCGGATTCGCCTGGTGCACCGGGGCGCCGGAAGTACAGAGTTCCGCTCTTCACCTCGCGAGTACCGGAAATGAACGTGAGCTGGTGGTCCGGTCGACCCAACCACTCCGGCTCGCGCGAGCGGTCCGCCCAGACGCGAGTCGCATCTTCGAGGATTCGGCGTCCCTGCTGATCTTCTTGGACGATCGTGACGATGGTGAAGTCGCCGAATTGCATGATCGAGTAAATCCAGAAGAAGTTCTGACTGCCGGCTATCGCCGGATCTGCCTTGCGTCCAGGCGGTTCCGCTTCGCCGACCGGTCGCACACCCCAGGACCGATCGCGATTACCCCGCCACGTCTCCGGGGTGACCGGGATGACGTCGCCGTCGACGGTCAAGGATCCGGACCATGTTCCGGTCTGCACGAATCGTTGCGTGTCGAAGGTGACTCGTTCGAGCTGGCGATGGAAATGTCTGGCCTCGAGATTGGCGGGGCCGTCGGACTCGAAGGTGAGGTCGAAGCTCAGGTCCGGCGCTTCGGGACTCGGGTCCAACACCACCCGTAAGCGGTGCAGACCCTCGATGATTTCGATTCGCAGCGGGCCTACTGACAGGTCCATACGATCGTCACCCAAGGCTCGGGATGCCCGGAAGACTATGTGGTCATCGCCGCGCCGAAGAACCGCAAAGCCGTCGCATACACCAAGATTGGGGTACTGACCGAGACCGATGATGAGAAACAGTGGCTCGGTGTCGCCGTCGACGCCGGCATGGCAGTTGAAGTAGTAACGGTCGTAGAAGTTTCGATCCGAGGTGCCCACGTGGCGGATGGTCTCGGCGATCTGATGTACCGGGTAGTCGTCGAGCGGGGACAGTGTCATCGTGCATCTCCTGTTGTGAGCGGGGATGTTGCGAGCGACTCCCAGTAGGTGCCGTCGAGCATGGCTTCGAGTGTCTTGTGGTGCAGGATCATCTCGTCCGGGTTGTCGGGGAATTCGGCCTGACCGAAAGCCACTGCGCGACTTTGGACTCGGAACATGATCACCGCGTGCCGCAGCGCGGCGTAAAGGATGTAGAAATCTAGATCCACAACCTGGTGGCCCGAAAGCGAGCGGTAGGCATCTGCCACGTCCTCGCGACGAAGGAAGTCCGGCATTCCGGGGAGTCCGGCCATGGCAGCGAGATCCTCGAAGAACCTGTGCTGGAAGATCATCCAGCCGAGGTCCAGCTCACGCGGCCCCAGTGTGGCCATCTCCCAGTCGAGGACCGCCGCCGGCTCGAAGTCGCGGTAGATGACATTTCCGATCCGCGAGTCACCCCAGCAGAGCACTGCGGAACCGGCATCGGCGGGGAAGTTCGCTTCGATCCAGTCGAAACCGCGCTCGATCAACGGAGATCCTGGTCCGTCGGCTGTTGCCCACTCGTAATAGCGCCGCTGGTCGTCAAGGTGCGCGCGAAGTGCTTCTGCCCCAGTCGGTTCGGCACCATCGCGGCACAACTCGGGGAGTGCGAGGTGCGGATCGGCCATAGCGTGTAGCTCGGCGAGCACCCGGACCGATGACTGCTGGAGTCGAGAGCAGTCGTCGGCCGAAGCTTCCGAGAGCCACGAGCCGAACGTGTACGGCATGACGTCTGGCGGGATTTCGCCCTCGCGCCGTTCCATCACGAAGAACTCACCGCCGAGCGCGTCCGGGTTGCTCTCGGACCAGTACACCCGCGGGACCGGCACCGATGTGTGAGCGGCGACGGCGCTCATGACCCGAAACTGCTGGTCCAGGTTGTACGACGGAAAGATCGGTACCGCACTGTCCCGCGGGGCGATACGGGCGACCAGGCGATGCTCGGCTCGAATCCCGTCCTCGATCCACGTCGCGTCGAAAAGCACAGTTTCGTTGGACATGCCGTTCGCGGCCGGTACCTCGACCGAGGTCACGGAAGGTTTCGAGCCTCGCCACAGCACGGTCGCGAGCCAGCCTTCGAGGCTGCGCCGCATCTCTGCCGGGTCGTTGCGGGATTCGCCGGGCCTGGCAAATTCGGCGTAGTCGGGATCTTCGCCGGAGGTTTCTGTTTCGGTTCGAAGGTTCATCACCACTCCTCGTGGTTCGGTGGCGCCGATGCGCACGTGCCGATTGTCGATACAATATGTATCGACTAAAGCCGTGACAGAATGTAACGGCCATCACAGCGATACCGCAAGGGATTTGCCCAAAATGTCCAAAGATTCCGAAACTCAGCACCGCCTGGGCCCGCAGCGAAACCCTGCAATCGACGACGCAGTACTGGACGCGACCAGGCAACTGTTGGAAGAAAAGGGGTACGCGGGCACGTCCATCGACGCCATAGCCACGCGTGCGGGAGTAGGACGTCCAGCCATCTACCGTCGGTGGCCGTCGAAGGCACACATCGTCAACGACGCGATCTATCCCGTACTCGACGTCGAACAGGGCGCGGACATCGACACCGAACTCGGCACCGAGGGCACGATCACGGATCAGATCCGCGCGCTGGTGCACGGCGCGGTTGCTCTGTTCGCAGCTCCCGCCACACGAGCCGCTGCTCCCGGATTGATGAGCGAAGTGCGAACAAACGCGGAATTACGCGACGTTCTCGTGGTGCGGCAACTGGCCGGAGTCCGCGTCGAGCTGAACCGTCGACTCGAGGCGGCGAGAGAGCGCGGCGACATCCGAAGCGGCGTCGACGCCGACGCTCTTCTCGACATCATGGCGGGCGCGGCCATCTTCGCGCTGTCGGTTCGTGACGTCTCGGACCCGGGACCGTTTGCCGATTCTCTTGCCGACATAGTGCTGAACGGCATACTCCCCGAGGCTCACTGAACCGCTGGTTTGCGCTGCCATACGCGGCACGATGGGCATAGGCATGCTCTGAACCAACCGGCAGCTCGCTCAGTGTTCATCCATCGAGTGGGACAGTCTGTCGCTGCCTCACTTCTGCGATGTATTCACGGATGGCGTCGCGGTTTTTCACAAGAAAGCTGATCTTCTCGTCAAGTCCCGACGCCTCCGCCTCGAGCATCGACAGCATCTCCGGTGTCACATCGCTCATGTGAATGACGCGTTCTTGGTCCAGGCAAGGAAGGATCTGCCGGATCACCCGCGTCGGGAAACCCATGTCCAACAACCCACGTATCTGAAATACCCTGTCAACCATTCGTTCGTCGTAGTCGCGGTAACTGTTTTCGGATCGTCTCGGAGCAATCAAGCTCTGTTCCTCGTAGTACCGCAAGAGGCGGCGGGACACCCGTGTCGCTTCTGACAGCTCGCCGATCTTCATTTGGCCGCCGATGTTTCGAGCGACGCTGCCTGGAGTCGCTCTCTCAACGTGCTCACCCGGGTGCTCGCCCCGAAGACAGCGGCAAGCTGTTCGAGGACAAGTGGGATGTCCCGGCCGTTGACCGCCGGCCGCAGTCGCACACCGTGTGCGCCAGCGGATACGAGTTCGTCGATCCGGTGGATCAGCTCATCTACCGAACCGACAAAGATGTCGGTGTCAGACGAGTACGGTGCGCCTGACAGCTCGTCGAGGGCACGCTTCTGCTGTACAGCCTCGAAGTGGGTCTTGCCGAGGAAAACCACGAGATCCACCAGGATCGCGAGCGGCTCATCGATCAAATTTCTTCGCACTGCATCACATTCAGCGTTGACGGCGTCGAGTACATCGCCGATGGTGACGCCATTAGCACTCGGAGTGGGTGTCACCAGGATGGCATCAGCCGACGCAACCGCCAACCGATAAGGAACTTGGGCGTGATGTGCGAGCGCGAGAACGACAGGCTTCAAGCCTTCGACGACAGGGATGGCGAGTGGTCCGGCGACCTCGAAAGTCTTTGTCACAATCAACTTGTCAGAGATCTTGTCGATATCGACAAATCGGCCATCGGCGCCTTCTTGGAGTGCGCCTTCCGACCAGGTCGACCACAATCCTCGGAGTATTTCGATCGACTCGGTTGCGCTCGAGAAGACCGGTTCGAGTCTGGTTCCAATCCGTTCAGGGAAGTAGATGTCGGACTCTCTCAGCTCCGGCACCGGTTGCGGGCGAACGAAATGACGTCTGTCGATGCTTCGCGAAGTGACCTGGGCACGGAGGCCGACTCGGCCCCCGCTCAAGAGATTGAGCGATGCGATTTCGGTGGCGATACTGTATGGCTCACTGTGAGTCAGATTTCTCGTGGCGATCACGCCGAGTCTCTGCGTCTCGAAAACAGCCAGTGCCGTCAGCGCTACCGGCGACAACCGACCACGAACCTGGTCTTCCTTGTCATCGATTCTCCTGAAGTCCGACGACTGCAACCCAATCGATTCTTCGAAAGTGACAAAATCGACAACAGATGAGTCAATGTCGCGCAACAACTCCGACCAGTAACGAGCACTGAAGAGTTCGGCGGGGGCAATTCCCTGCAATCGCCAGGCCGCTGGATGCCAGCCGGCTGGTTCCAGCGCGATGCCGATGATCGGTGACCGATGGATCGACGGCGTTGTGTTCATGCGTGTGCCTGACCTTCCTGATGGATTTGGGCCGGAGATCGAAACCCGTCTCCGCGGGCGGTCCACATGATCACCACGGATAGCAGCGCGAGTGCTACCGTCCACCACGGGAGAGATCGAGCACCGTTGAGAGACAAGAGAACTCCGCCCATCACTGCACCTGCTGCCATGGCAGCGTTCCACAGCGTCGTGAGAACCGCCTGAGCCTCGTCTGCGTGTGAGCCCGCAGCAACCGCTGCTGAGGTTTGCAACAGAGTCGGAATTCCGCCCCACCCCAATCCCCATACGGCAGCTGCTATGTAGACGAGCAGCGCATCCTCAGTGGTGACTGCCAGTGCGGTTGCGGCGACTGAAATCAGGACGGCGCCGACAAGAGCAAAAGTCCGTAGTCGCGCGTAGATTTGTTTGCCCACAACAACAATGCTGATTAGACATGCCACTCCGAAGGTCAACAGAACGAGGTCGTTGTCGTCTCCCATTCCTATCGATTCGAGAAACGGAGCGATGTACGCATACAGGATGGTGTGACCCAACACGACGATGAACGTCACGATCAGAACTGCGTCGACACCGGGAATGCGTGCCGCCTCGAGCATGCTTCGCCGTTTACGGCCGCGGGGCCGACCTGGACGATCGGGAACCGACACCGCGATTGCAACGAGAAGCGCAACAGCCAGTATCGACATGAGGTAGAACGGTGCCCGCCACCCGGTAGCGTTGCCCAAGTATGTCCCGAACGGAACGCCGAGCGCGAGAGCGAGCGGAATTCCGGCCATCGCGAACGCGATGGCGCGACCCTCGAGATGTTTCGGGGCAAGACTTCTGGCGTATCCGGCGAGCAATGCCCAGGCGATACCTGCAGCAACTCCCGCAATGAACCGGGCGGTCATCGTCAGAAGGTAGTCGGAAGAAAATGCAGTGACCGTGTTGGCGAATGCAAACCCGAGAATCGAGTTCAGCAGTAACACCTTTCGCGACCACGACGCTGTCACTGCGACGAGGGGAATTGTCGTCAGGGCCGTCCCCAGCGCGTAGATCATGATCGTCTGCCCGGCGGCTGATTCACTGACATCGAGGCCTTCACTCATTGCCGGCAACACTCCCGCTGGGAGGGTCTCCGTCAGGCTGGTGATAAAGACGGACGCGAACAACGCCAGGAGGGGAACGAGTGGGAGTGCGTCCCCGCGATCCTGTTCCGCAAGAAACTGTTTCGCTCCTGATGTGTGGTGTTTTGAATCGATGTCGTCTGCCATGAAACGATTGTCAACCTTCACATCAATGTGAAGGTCAAGCCCTCTGCGAAGATCGGACCCCGAATCAATCAATCTGATGCCGTGCAGGTTTGGTCTATCCAGTCGAGGAACTGCCCATGTCCACCGGCCAGCCCGTGAGGTGTGCCGTCAAGAGAAACAACAAACTTCCCACGGCGCACCTCTGGTGATGCCGTCAACTTGGCATCGACTTCGGGCAAAACCCCGAGACCTTCGTTCGCTATCCAGCGACATGGCAAAGCGTGAACAGCTTCTGCGAATTCATCTCTGGCAGTCGGGATCAGATAGTTGAGTACCGCACTGTGAAAGACCACGATCGTTGTTTCCCGTGGCGCACGTTCGACGAGATCGGCAACAGCCGACGTGAGATCTCCGCGAACCAGATGAGGCGGATCCACACGAGCGAGTGCCGCTGCGTCGCGCAATCGCCGCCGGCGATGGTCCTGTTCCGGCCACACAAGACTCTCCAACCATCTCATGTCGTCGGTGTCGCCTACATCGAGTGGGTTCAGGTCGATGCCCGCCCGGTACACCACGTCTGGGACTCTCTCCGGAATCGGCGGACTGCCAGTCGTCGCACACTCCAGCAGAACGGTGGACGGACCATCGACTGGATGCAGATACTTTGTGCCGTCGTAGAGAAAGCTGTAGCGGTCAGGGTAAAGGCACAGGCCCGCCGAAGCACCGACTTCGATGAGGGAGAGCGGGCCCTTCAACAACCCGAGGACGGGAAGCAACACGGCAGAGCGGCCAGCTTCATTCGTCTGTGTAGTCCTGGTCTGCGCGAGTTGTTCCACCTCGGACCAGTTGTCGCTCAGCCACCGGCGAAACAACGCATACGGCGCGACCGGGGCACCGAGGTGACGGCACGCCCCGAATATCAGGTTGGGTTGCCTGCGGGGTTCTGGAAGCCGATCTATCAGAGCGAGGACTGCTGGATCCTCCGATACGCCGGTGCCCCATTCCTCGTAGATCGCGGAGTTCCCTCGAGCCTCCACTTCCGCGAATGATCGGTACCAACGCGAAGTGTCCACCGTCGATGTTTACCGGATGGCGCGTGGTGCTGAAAGGTTTTCGATCAGGCCGTCGCGTAACTCGCAGACGTCCCCCACGTCAGGCGTACTCGCCTGAGAACCCTCCCGAGGCCCACTAGGCCCGAGCCCCGCCGACTATCCTGTGGGGCATGACCGAGCCTGTAGCGACCGCTGACCTTGCCGACGAGATCGGACCCGACATCCGTAGCTGCGACACGCAGTTCACCCAATTCGGTGGACGTGAAGTCTTTGCCGGCCCCATCACGACCATCAAGTGCTTCCAGGACAACCTGCTCGTGAAGCAGACCCTCAGTGAACCGGGCAACGGCGGAGTCCTCGTCGTCGACGGTGACGCGAGCATCCACACCGCGCTGGTCGGCGACATCATTGCCGGCCGCGGCGTCGACAACGGCTGGGCAGGCGTCATCGTCAACGGAGCCGTCCGCGACTCCGCGATCCTGCGCACCCTCGACATCGGCGTCAAGGCTTTGGGCACCAACCCGCGCAAGAGCACGCAAACCGGTTCGGGCGAGAAGAACGTGCCGATCGAAATCGGCGGAGTCACCTTCAACCCCGGCGAGATCGTTTACAGCGACCAGGACGGCGTCGTCGTTCGCGAGAGCTAGTCAGAAGTCGCGGGATCAGGCGGGGGCTTCCACTTTGGCGGCCATCCCGCCGATCTCGACGACATCGCCGTCACGAAGCTGGCGGCCCCGACGATCTTCGACCTCACCGTTGACCGAAACCATGCCGTCGGCGATCACTTCCTTGGCCTCCGCGCCCGATTCGATGAGGTTCGCGAGCTTGAGAAACTGACCGAGCCGAATCATTTCGTCGCGGATGGGTACTGCTGGAATGTTGTCGGTCATGTCAATCATCTTCCTCCTCCCACAAAACTGGACACGACAGACCACACTTAGCGTGAGGATCTGATCGACCGGTAGGAGAGGAAGCTCGATGGCACCATTGACCGAGGTATCGGACACCACTGCAGAGTTGGTGGAATCGCCACCCGAAAATCCGCGCCAGGCGCGTCGATTCCGCAAAGGGCGGTTCAGCCAGGTTCCCCATATCTCGGGACTGATCCTCGGAGTCTTCTCCGTACTGGTGTTCCTGTGGAGCATCTCGCCGGTACTGCGGCACATCCTCCGCGTCCCACGCGAATACATCGACAGCTACTACTTCGACGCACCGGATACGAGCCTGTCGTGGGCGCTCGTCGTCGCCCTGCTCGCCGCGGCCCTCGCGAGCCGCAAGCGCATCGCCTGGTGGCTGTTGACGATCTACCTGGCGCTGATCACCCTCACCAACATCGCCTCCGCGATCGTCGACAAGAACCCGAACAACGCCGTGGCCGTTGTCGTTTTGCTTGTCGTGATCGGAATCCTCATCGCGGCGAGGCCCGAGTTCTACACACGCGTACGGCGCGGCGCCGGCTGGAAAGCACTCGGCGTGCTGATCGGCGGCATGGCTGTCGCGACCGTGATCGGTTGGGGCCTTGTCGAACTCTTCCCAGGTGACCTACCGCAGAACCAGCGATTCCTCTGGGCTCTGAACCGCGTCACCGCCGCGGCATCGGTCGACAACGAGGTGTTCGACGGTCATCCACGCGTCTTCGTCAACACGATCCTCGGTCTCCTCGGCGCCATAGCACTACTCGCCGCCGTCATGACGCTCTTCCGCGCGCAACGCTCCAACAACGCCCTCACCGGAAATGACGAGTCCGCGATCCGCGGGTTGATCCAGAACTTCGGTGCCGACGACTCTCTCGCTTACTTCGCCACCCGCCGCGACAAGGCGGTCATCTTCGCGCCGAGCGGCAAGGCCGCGATCACGTACCGCGTCGAGATCGGCGTCTGCCTCGCCAGTGGTGATCCCATCGGTGATCCTGAAGCGTGGCCGCACGCCATCGAAGCGTGGCAGGGGCTCGCATCGCAGTACGGCTGGGCGACGGCCGTCATGGGCGCCAGCGAAACCGGGGCGACGGCGTACAAGAAGGCGGGCCTGAGCGTCCTGCAGCTCGGCGACGAAGCGATCCTGCGCACCCGCGAGTTCAATCTCAACGGACGCGACATGCGCCCGGTGCGCCAGGCGGTCACCCGAGTGAGGCGTCACGGCGTCACCGTGCGGATGCGACGCCATCGCGACATCCCGCCCGAGGACATGGCGGCCGTCATCATCCGCGCCGACGACTGGCGCGACACCGACACCGAGCGCGGCTTCTCCATGGCGCTCGGCCGACTGGGCGATCACCTCGACGGCGATTGCCTCCTCGTCGAAGCCGTCATGGGTGAAGGCACCGAGGACGAAAGCGTCGTCGGCATGCTCTCGCTCGTGCCGTGGGGACCGAACGGTGTTTCGCTCGACCTGATGCGCCGTAAGCCGACGGCGCCCAACGGTGTCGTCGAATTGATGGTCTCGGAGTTGGCCACACGTTCGGACGAGATCGGCGTCGTGCGAGTCTCGCTCAACTTCGCCGTGTTCCGCTCGGTGTTCGAGGAAGGTTCGCGCATCGGCGCCGGCCCGATCCTCCGCATCTGGCGCTCGGTGCTCGTCTTCTTCTCCCGCTGGTGGCAGCTCGAAGCGCTGTACCGCTCGAACGTGAAATACCAGCCGGATTGGGCGCCGCGCTTCCTCTGCTTCGAGGACAACCGCGAACTGCCGCGCGTCGGATTCGCGTCGGCCATCGCCGAAGGCTTTGTGGTGCTGCCCAGTTTCGGGCGCAAGTCCAGCCAGGTCGTCAAGCACACCGGTACGCATGCGGCGGTGCCGGCAGCTCTGGTGACCTCCGAAGGACTGCACGCCGACGGCAGCCCGCCGGACTCGGCGCCGACGTTCACGACCAACGGTCCGCGTCGACCCGAGCAGGTCCGCGTGCGCATGAACAAGCTCGCGCAACTGGCCGACGAAGGGATCGCCGCGTACCCCGTCGCCTATCCGCCGACGCATACGATCGCAGCCGCAGCGAAGTCGCCGGAGGGCACCCGCGTACGCATCGCGGGACGCCTCCTGCGGGTCCGCGACTACGGCGGAGTGGTGTTCACGGACGTGCGCGACTGGTCCGGCGACATCCAGGTTCTGGTCGACCAGGACAACGTCGGCCGCGAGAAGCTGGCGGAGTTCGCTGCCGAGTTCGATCTCGGTGACCTGATCGAAGTCAGCGGAACCATCGGGCGCAGCCGCAAGGGCGAGCTGTCGCTCATCGCCGTCGAGTGGCGCATGAACGGCAAGTGCCTGCACCCGCTGCCGGACAAGTGGAAGGGCCTCTCGGATCCTGAGACCCGTGTCCGCCAGCGGTACCTCGACATCGCCCTCAACCCGAAGGCCCGCGAACTTCTCGAGGCTAGAAGCGCCGTCGTGAAGTCGCTGCGCGATTCACTCGGTGGTCGCGGATACCTCGAAGTCGAGACCCCGATTCTGCAGCAGGTCCATGGCGGCGCGAATGCCGCTCCGTTCCTGACACACATCAACGCGTACAACCTCGACCTCTATCTCCGCATCGCACCCGAGCTGTACCTGAAGCGGTTGTGCGTCGCCGGTATGGAGAAGGTGTTCGAGATCGGCCGCGTGTTCCGCAACGAGGGCGTCGACTTCAAACACAATCCCGAGTTCACGATCCTCGAGGCATACGAAGCCCACAGCGACTACGAGGGCATGATGCGGATGTGCCGCGAGCTGATCCAGGCGGCGGCCGTCGCAGCATTCGGTCGCGAGATCATCATGCGTCCCGGCCCGGACGGCGAACTGGTCGAGGTCGACATCTCCGGTGAGTGGCCGGTCAAGACGATGCACGGCGCCGTCGCCGAAAAACTTGGTGTCGACGTCTCCCCCGAGACAAGTCTCGAAGACCTGCAGAAGTTGTGCGACGCCAACGAGATCCCGTACCAGTCCAGCTGGGATACCGGCGCCATCGCGCAGGAAATGTACGAGCATCTGGTCGAGGACTACACGGAGTTCCCGACGTTCTACACCAACTTCCCCACCTCGATGTCGCCGCTCACCCGGCCGCACCGCAGCATCCCCGGCGTCGCCGAGAAGTGGGACCTGGTGGCGTGGGGCGTCGAACTCGGAACCGCATACAGCGAGCTGACCGACCCTGTGGATCAGCGCAACCGGCTCACCGAGCAGTCGATGCTCGCGGCCGGCGGCGACCCGGAAGCGATGGAATTGGACGAAGACTTCCTCCAAGCCCTCGAACACGCGATGCCGCCGACGGGTGGTCTCGGGATGGGCGTCGACCGAATCGTCATGCTGATCACGGGTGGCAGCATCCGCGAGACGCTGGCCTTCCCCCTCGCGAAACCGCGTCAGTAGTCCGGATTCTCGCGTGCCGGAATTGTTCCACGTGAAACCACCGGGCGAGATCTTGCAGGTCGGCGAGAGCCGACTGCATGTTCTTGCCGAGGGCGACGGCCCCGTCGTCGTCCTGTGCGGTGGGCTGGCGGGCAATTGGTTCGACTGGGATGACTGCGCGCGTCATCTTCAGTCGGACCACACCGTAGTCCGCTTCGATCGCCCGGGCTTCGGGCTCAGCGAGCCTACTTCCGAAGTTCCGACCGTCCGCGGCGAAGCTCAGCGGATCTGCGACGTGCTCGACACTCTGGGACTGAGTGGTCCGGCCGTCGTCGTCGGCCACTCCATCGCCGGCTTCTACGTCGAAGGCTTCGCGCGCCTGTTCCCCGATCGGGCGGCGGGGATGCTCCTCCTCGATTCCAGTGCCGAGAAGGAGCCGAAACGTCTGTTCCCCCGCGACCTGCTGCTGATCGCCTCCCGGGCCGCCGCGGCCTCGTTCAGCACCACCGGGCTCCAACGACTCCTCGGTACGACGACGCGCAAGATCCTCAACCAGTCCGTGCCGCCGAGCGGGTCGTCCGAAGCCACTCTCGAATGGGTCCGGAAGATCTACCGCGAGCCTCATTATCTGGAAGCGGCGATGATCGAATACGTCGCGTACACCGATATGGCGCTGGAGCTCACCGCTTTACGACGCTCGAGCAAGCATCCACTGCCCGACATCGACCTCAGCGTCGTCGCCGCACACACTGGCCACACCACTCCCTGGTCCATCGCCTGGATGGCAAAGCAGCAGAAACTCGCCACCTACCTCGGTGGGAGTTTTCACGTCCTGCGCCCGGCGCATCACCACGCGATGATCGACCAACCCGAGGAGTTGGCGAACTTGATTCGGCGCCTCACGCAGCCGAACCGTCGGGGATGACACTTAAAGTTACAACTCGGACAGTAGCCGGATCATTGCTAGTCTCGGACAGCTTCTGCTTTCTACGACAGGCTGACCATGGACCGTTCGACACGTCGGGTGCGCTCGTGCCTGATTTTCGTGGCGATCCTCGTTGTCGCCCTGGCGGGCATCGCCGCCCGTCCGCCCGGTTTTCTGTCGACCTTCTGGCCCGCCAACGCGATCCTTCTGGGCATTCTCCTCCGTAACCCGCGCTCGTTTGCGCCGATCGGACTCGCTGTCGGCGGCGCCGCGCTGCTGACGGCGGATCTTGCGACCGGAAGCCCCGTGCAGAGGGCCTTCGAACTGAATGCGATCAATCTGGTCGGCGTCACGACAGGATTGATCGCCGCGAACTTGCTCGGCTGCTTTCCACGGCGAATCTCCGAGACGAAGTACACGGCCAGAATCTTCCTCATCTCGGTTCTGGCGTCGATCACGGCCGGGTCCGCCAGCGCACTACGCACTCAACTCCACGACGGAAGCGGTGCGGCAACGGAATTGGTGGGGTGGTTCTTCGCCGATCTGTGTACGTATCTGATCGTGCTGCCGATCGTTCTGTCGGCACCGACGCTCGAACACATTCGAAGAACCTGCGGGCCGTCCGTGCGGCAGAGTCTGCGCTTGAGGCGGCTCGCACAGATCCTGGCACCTCTGGCCGCTCTCCTGGCCTGTCTGCCACTCGCCCTGGAGGTCCAGGGAGCCCTTGCGCTGCTGCTGCCGATGCCGGCGCTCCTGTGGTGCGCAATGCGTGTCTCACTGTTCAGCACTTCGCTCCTGGCAGCCGGATGGAGCGCGTGGGCACTGGTCATGGCGGGTAAGGGACGTCTGGCGCTGGCAGATCCGGTGCACCTACTCAGTGAGGGGGTGACCACCCGGATCTCCGTCATCTTGATGGCACTCTCCCCCATCGCCGTAGCCGTCGCCACTGGCGCACAGCGGCGCGCTGAGCGAGAACTCCAACGCATCGCCGAATGCGACGCCCTCACCGGAACGCTGAGTCGCCACGCGTTCTGGACCCAATCGCAGGAACTCCTCGACGCCCAGCACGCGGCGCAACGACCAATCGCCGTCATGATGCTCGATCTCGACCACTTCAAATCGATCAACGACAACCTCGGCCACCTCACCGGCGATTCGGTCCTCGAACAGTTCGGAAACACCCTCCTCGCCGCTACCGAAGGGCTGGGACTCTCCGGCCGACTGGGTGGTGAAGAATTTGCCGTCGCCGCCGCCGACTGCACCTTCGAGGAAGCCATCCAGCTCGCGGAGCGCATCAGAGAGGCGCAAGAGGCCCACGCGCGATCCATTCGCGGTTTCGCGGGAACGGTCAGTATCGGCGTCGCCTGGGCCGATCGCGCGATGCCGGGCATGGAGACTCTGCTCGATATCGCCGACAACGCGATGTACCAGGCAAAACGCGACGGCCGAAACCTCGTGGTGGCGTTCGATCTGTACATGGCAAGGTGACGTAGGTGCAACTACTCCTGATCCGACACGCTCTCCCCGAACTGGCCGAGGTCACCGAAGGCCGCGCAGATCCCTCGCTGACCGACGAAGGTCGTGCCCAGGCACTACGGCTGCCCGCAGCACTGGCGCCGTACCGGATCACCGGACTCTTCAGCAGCCCGCAAAAGCGCGCACTCGAGACCGCAGCCCCGGTAGCGCAGATATTGGGCCTTCCGGTCACCCAGCGCGAGGGTCTGGCGGAATACGACTACGAGCAGCCGCACTACATCCCGATGCACGAGGTCCTGGAGCGGGCGCCGGAAACCTATGCGCGCATCAAAGCCGGCTGGCTCCCCGAGTCGGTGGACGGCGACGCCTTTCGTGCGCGAGTCCGCGGTGCGATCGACGAGATAGTCGCGGCAACGGACAACGACGCCACCGTGGCGATCTTCTGCCACGGCGGCGTCGTCAACATCGTTCTGCAGGAACTGCTCGGACTGGAGCGCCCGTTGACCTTCCCGATCGAGTACGTGTCCGTCACGCGCATCCTCGTGTCGCGAGACGGAAGCCGCAGGGTCGGGTCGATCAACGAAACCGGTCACGTACGCAACATGCTTCGCGTGTAGTCACACGTGGTGGCACGCCACCTGATGGCCGCCCTCGACGAGACGCAGCTCGGGAACTTCCTCGGCGCAGAGATCAGTAGCCAGCGGGCACCGCGTGCGGAAGCGGCAGCCACTGGGCGGATTGAGCGGCGAGGGCAGTTCGATGACCCTCTGCTCGACGTTCTGCGCCGCGGTGACGGTGGCGTCGGGATCGGGAATCGACGCCAGCAGTAGCTGCGTATACGGGTGCAGCGCGCGGTTCTGCATGTCTTCTGCGGGAACGATTTCGCAGACGCGGCCCAAGTACATGATCATCACGCGGTCGCTGATGTTCTTCACGACGGCCATGTTGTGCGCGATGAACAGCAGAGACAGCCCGTGACGCTTCTTCGCGTCCTCGAGCAGGTTCAGAATCTGCGCCTGCACGGAGACGTCGAGGCTCGAGACCGGCTCGTCACAGATCAGGACCTTGGGGTCGAGCATCAATGCGCGGGCGATGCACACGCGCTGGCACTGACCACCCGAGAGTTCGCGTGGGGTTCGGTCCCATACCATGTCCGGGTCCAGCCCGACCTCGGCAAGAACCTCGCGCGCCCGAGCTTCGATGGCGGCCTTGTCTTTTCCGCCCCAGATCGACGGACCCTCGGTGATGAGAGCCTTGACCTTGCGTCGCGGGTTCAGCGAGGAGATGGGATCCTGAAAGATCATCTGCAACTGAGTACGGCTGCGACGCAATTCTTCCGCGCCCAGTGCCGTCATTTCCGTCTCTCCGAGGCGGATCGAGCCCGACGTCGGTGAGGGCAACTGCATGATCGCCCGGCCCGCCGTGGACTTGCCACAGCCGGATTCACCCACCACGCCCAAGGTTTCGCCCGGCGCGACGGTGAAGCTGATCCCGGACACGGCGTGAACGGTCTGCCCCTTGCCGACGTTGAATTCGACGACCAAGTCCTCGACCGTCAGGGCCGCGTCCACCGTCTCGGGCTTTCTGGTATCCACTGATGCAGTCATCAGACCATCTCCTTCACCGCGAGCGTCAGGCCCGCTGCGGTAGTGCCGGCCTTCTCGTTGGCGACCAATGCCGTTGTGCCTTCAGGGGTGTCCACCGGGTAGTGGCACGCGAACGTGTGGCTTTCGGTTGTATTGTCCCCCGGTCCGCCGGGAGCCAGAGCCGGGTCGCCGGTCAGGCAGTCGTCCTGGGCGTAACGGCAGCGAGCGGCGAAGCGGCAACCGGTGATCGGCTTCGTCATGTCCGGGAGACCGCCCGGAATTGTCTGCAGCACTGTGTGCGTCGGTGACTCGAGTCGCGGAATCGCGGCCATCAGCGCTTCGGTGTACGGGTGACGAGGACGAGTGAACAACTCTTCGGTTGCCGACGTTTCCACGACGGAACCGGCGTACATGACCGCGACACGGTCCGATCGACCCGAGACCACACCGAGGTCGTGGCTGATCAGGATGACGGCCATGTTGAGCTTGTCGTTGAGTGAGGCGAGCAGATCGAGAATCTGCTTCTGCACCGTCACGTCGAGAGCGGTGGTCGGCTCGTCGGCGATCAGCAGTTTCGGCTCGCAGGCCAGCGCCATCGCGATGACCACACGCTGTCGCATACCTCCCGAAAGTTCGTGGGGGTACTGGTCGAGCCGACGCTTGGGCTCGGGGATACCCACCATCGACAGGAGTTCCGCTGCGCGATCGCGGGCCGCGTCCTTCCTCAGACCCAGGTGGAACTTCAAGGATTCGGTGATGTGGGTACCGATGCGCTTGAACGGATTGAGCGAGGTCATCGGATCCTGGAAGACCATGGCGATCTCGGGTCCCCAGAAGTGCTTCATCTCCGACTTCTTCATCGTCGACATGTCGCGGCCGGCAAACGTCACCGTCCCGCTGATGTCGAGAGCCGGACCCTTCTGGAGCAATCCCATGATGGTGCGCCCGAGAACCGACTTGCCGGAACCGGATTCACCCACGATGCCGAGAGTCTCGCCGGCGGAGACGTGGATCGAGACACCGTCGACTGCTCGCAACTGGCCACGGGGAGTGGCGAATACGGTTCTGATGTTGTCCGCCTGCAGCAGCGGAACGCCGTGCTGAGCTGAAGTGGTCACAGCTTACTCCGATACTTCTCGCCGATGAGGTTGAAGGAGAACACCGTCAGGAAGAGGAAGACGCCTGGTACCAGGACGATGAACGGATGCTTCTCCACGATCCCGCCCTGACCTTCCGCAATCATGTTGCCCCAGGTCGGATCAGGTTGTGCGATACCGAGTCCGAGGAAGCTCAGTGATGCTTCCGCGACGATCAGGCCGGAAACGGCCACCAGGCCGAGCGCGGCGACGGGAACGAGGACGTTGGGAACCAACTCGCGCCAGATGACGCGCCATTTGGTGGCGCCCATGGCTCTCGCGGCAAGCACGAACTCGCGTTGGGCGACGACGATGGTGTTTGCCCTGGCGATTCGAACCATGCTGGGAATGCAGAGAATCGACAGTGCGAGGGTGATGTTGCGCAGGTTCGACGTGAGCACCGCGGCCAGTGCGATGAGCAGCACCAGAGAAGGAATGGCCAGCAGCGAGTTGGTCAGGATTCCGACCACGGCGTCGACCTTGCCACGGAAATAGCCGGCCATGACGCCGATGGTGCCACCGATGATCATGCCGATCAGCACGGCGCAGATGGCGACAGTCAAGGAGGCACGAGCACCGAACAGGGCGCGGGCGAGGAGGTCGAGGCCGAAGTTGTTGGTACCCAACGGATGATCGGAGAGCAGGCTCGGCGAGGCGAAGCCCGGCTCGGCCAAGGTCTTGACCGTGTCCTTGTACTCACCGAGCGGCAGCAGCGGCGCGAAGATCGCGGCCAGGATCAGCGCGACCAGCCAGATGCACGCCAACCAGTACGAGAGATCGAACTGACTGCCCCACTTGGACGTACCGAGTTTGCCGAGCCCCTTGAAGAGGAAAACCAGGGCAACGAGCGCGAGCACGATGCGGACGGTCATCATGATCGCTGAACCGAAGAGTGCGGTGCCGAGCAGCGCAACGCCGACCACTGTGAGAATCGATCCGATCAGGACCAGATTCTTGGGCTGTTCCAGCGTCTCGACGGGACCGGGAGCCAGCAGGACTGTCTGCTGCCGGTATGTCATCACCTCGGACGGGGCCGGCGACGGGGCCGCTCCGTCTGGCGTCACTTCAGACATGGACACGACGACTCCTCGGGTCAAGATAGGTGTACAGAACATCGATCGCACTGTTGACGAGGACGTAGATGACCGCGATCACGACCACCGCGCCCAGCAGCATCGGCGAATCACCCTGCTGCGCTGCGCGGACGATGAGCGTGCCCATTCCGGGCAGTGAGAACAGCGTCTCGACGATCACGGTGCTGCCGATCATGCCGCCGAGAGCCAGACCCATCATCGTGATGAGCGAGAACGACGACGGGCGAAGCGCGTCACTGAAAAGCACTCGCAGCGTGGGCATTCCCTTGGCCTTCGACGCGAGGATGTAATCCTCACGGAGCGTCGTCACCAGGTCGGATCGGAGAACGCGAGTGAACATCGCCATCTCGAGGAGGCTGATGGTGATCGCGGGAAGTATTGCGTGTGAAAGGTTTCCGGACAGGCTGTCGCCGATGCGCACCCACTGTGATCGCGGGAACCAGCCGAGCCAGTTGACGGTGACCATGATCAGCAACAGACCGGCGAGGAAGCTCGGGACGGAAAGAACACCGAACGTCGCGGCGCTGATGACGCGGTCGATGACGCCGCCTTCGTGGTGCGCCGACCAGAGTGCGAGCGGAACTGCGACGACGAGTGCGATGACCAGACCCATCACTGCCAACTGAACGCTGACGGGGAGAGCGGAACTGATCGCGGTGAGTACATCCTGCTGCGGGGGAACGAGCGAGTTGCCGAGGTCGCCCTGGAGCGCGCTGGTCAGCCAGTCCCAATAGCGAACCAGGAGTGGATCGTTGAGTCCGAGCTGTTGCCGAACTTCCTCGTACTCGGCAGGCGTTCGGCCTTCACCGAGAACGGAGACAGCGGGATCGCCGGGGATCAGTGATGCCAGCACGAAGGTTCCGAAGCTGACGATCAGGATCACAATGACGAGCTGGCCCAATTTCTTACCTATTGCGCCGATGTTCATCGATTTCGTCTCCTTCGGACAGCGAGCTCGCAATACACAGCAGTTCCTCTGATTTCATTTCTTCGTTCGCAGCCGGCCCCGATCCGCTGCAATACGGGCGCGGGGCCGGCTGTGAACTTCAGGCTCTCTAGGACTTCCAAGCTCCGTCGAAGAGCACGATTCCGTCGAGGCTCTGCTCGAGTCCGTGAACGTTCTGGTTCCACACGTCGAGTGCGGCGACGTTGCCCCACACCTGCCACGGGACGGTCTCGTTGGCGCGTTCCTGGATCTGTGCCAGGACTGCCTTCTTGTCCTCGTCGGTGGTTGCGACGCCCAACTTGTCCAGGAGAGCATCCATTTCGGCGTCGGAGTAGCCGGTCGCGTTGTTACGGCCACCGGACTTGATGCCCGTGTACAGACGCTCGTAGGGATCGGCCTCGGCGAGGCTCAGTGCTGCGGTGCTCATGTCGTAGTCGTGATCGGCGTACATCCGCTTGACCAGATCACCTGCACCGGTGACGTATTCGATCTGAGCGTCGAAGCCGACTGCGTTGAGCATCGCCTGGATGGCCAGAGCCGTTGCCTGTGCGGACGGTTCCTGGATGGAGAGGAAGGTGATCTTTCCGTCGTAGCCGTCGGCCTTGGCCTGATCGAGCAGTTCCTTCGCCTTGGCGGGATCGACGCCGATCGGTGCGACGTCGTTGTGCCAGCGCGAGGTGTCCTGGAAGATCTCCTGGCCGGGCAGTCCCTTGCCGTTGTTGACGCGGGTGTTGAGCGTCTCCGGATCGACGGCCAGCGCCATCGCCTGGCGGACACGGACATCCGAGCCCGGCCGGCCCGGGGCCATGTTCACGTTGGCGATGTAACCGAGCGACGGGATGTCGACGAAGCCGGGGTAACCCGACTCGATCAGATCCAGGATCGGGGTGAGCGTACGCATGTACGCGGCGTCGATGCCGCCCGTCTTGAGTGCTTCGGCGGTGGGCTGAGCTCCGACGATGCTGATCAGCTTGAGCTTGTCGATGTTCGGTGCGCCGTCGTAGTAGTCGGGGCGAGCAGCCAACAGCAGTTCCTCGTTGGGAGCGAACTTCTCGAGGGTGAAGGCGCCGGCGCCGATCGGGGTGAACTGGTCACCCTGCTGGGCGCTCGGGGCGACGATCATGCCGGGTCCGGTGGCGAGCATCGACTGGATGCCTGTCCACGGATCAACGAGGTTGAAGACTACGGTCGTCGCGTCGGGGGTGTCGATCGAGGCAACCTTGGAAGCCCACAGGCTCGACTGAGGTCCCTTGTTGGTGACGTAGCGGTTGATGCTGTCGGCGACGGCCTTCGAGTCGAGAGCTGTGCCATCGCTGAACTTCACACCGTCGCGGAGCTTCAGCGTCCAGGTCTTGCTGTCCGAACTCGCTTCGAGCGACTGAGCGAGCTTGGGCTCGAACTTCTGCCCGATGGGGTCGTAACGCATGAGCACGTCGTAGATGGCGCTGAGCTCGCTGCCACCGGTGGCGCCGGCAACCTGAGCCTTCGCGGGATCGAGAGTCGTGACCGCCGAGTAACCGCTGAACGTCAGCGTGCCGCCCTTGGTGGGAGTGCCGGGATCAGCCTGCTCGTTGACCATGCCGATCTTCAGCGAGGAACCGGAATCAGCGGATTCGCCGCCGCCATTGCTCGAGCCGTTGTCGGCGCACGACGCCAGGAACATACTTGCGGTGATCGCCAGCGCAGCCGCAGCCAATCTGCGACTTCCGCGGCGGGAACTACGACTCATTCGAATGCCTCCAAGGCGGGGTAAGACCGTGACGTGATGTTGAACACGAAACAGTCTGTGATGGGAGGCACAGAAAATTGGATCGAGTCTCGCTCAGTGGAATCGGTTAAGTTGCAGGCCTCAACAGTCAGGTAAACCGACCCTGGCCAGCGGTTACCTTCGCGGACAGCAGACCAGCCGGTCTAGTCCCGGTCGAGCGTCGCTTCCTCGAGATCGAGCTCGCGAAGTACCTTCCGGAGGACCTCGTCGTCGATCCGGCCGGCATCGCGTTCGGCGATGAAGACGCCTCGCTCGGCATCGATCATCTCGAGGCGCAGCGAGCGGAAGGCGTTCGACGGGCTCTCCCCCAGATCCTCGTCGCTGCGTCCCAGTCGCTCCCACGCCGAGTTCGCGCGGTGGGTGTTCCAGCTTCGCAAGATGTCCGCGGCACGATTGCGGACCTGTGGAACGTCGTCGGCGTCGGCTCCGACCAACTCGTCCAGCCGCGCCGCAGCGGCCCGTGCAGCCTTGTCCTGAGCGGCCGCCTCGGCGCGTGCGTCGGACTGCTCTTCGTCCCCCTGCACGCCGAGGACACGGATCACCCACGGCAACGTCAGGCCGTGCAGCAACAGCGTGCCGACCACGACGACAAACGTCAGGAACAGGATCAGCGACCGCCCCGGGAAGTCCTCCCCACTGTTGACCGTCAGCGGAATGGCGAAGGCAGCTGCCAGCGACACGACCCCTCGCATACCGGCCCACGACACGACGAACACCGCCCGCGCCGAAATCTCCGGCTCTCGCGCTCGAATACGCGGCGACAGCCAGCGCGGTACGTACGTGAACGGGAACACCCAGGCGATTCGGACCACCACGACGGTCACGAGAACCGCAACCGACGCCCAGACGACGATCGAAGTGCTGTACCCCTGCAATCCGTTGACGACACTGGGCAATTGGAGACCGATCAACAGGAAGACGAACGACTCCAGGATCAGGTCGACGGCCCTCCACACTGCCGTGTCCTGCAAACGCGTCGCATAACTCGCGCGGGTGGAGCGCTGGCCGAGGAACAATCCGGCTACGACGACCGCGATGACGCCCGACGCGTGGACCTCTTCCGCAGCGAGGTAGGTGAAGAACGGCACCACCAATCCGATTCCGCTCTCCATCACCGGATCCTGGAGCTTGCCGCGAACCTTCGAGATGACGAACCCCACCGCGAGGCCGATCACCGTTCCACCGACCGCCGCGACGAGGAAGGTCTCGAAGCCGCCGATCAGCGTCGCACCCGTACCGACGGCAGCCGCGAGAGCGACCTTGTACGCCGTCAGAGCGGTGGCGTCGTTGAGCAGGCTCTCCCCGCCCAGCAGGGTCATGATTCGGCGCGGCAGGCCGAGCTTGCGTCCGATTGCGCTCGCGGACACCGCGTCCGGCGGCGCCACGATCGCGCCGAGAACCAGCGCAGCCGCTATCGAGAACTCCGGCACGATCAGGTAGGCGACAAAGCCCACCGCAGCCGTCGTCGCCAGGGGAAGCCCCACTGCGAGAAATCCGATCGGACGCAGATTCGAGCGCAAAGCCAGGTATGAACTGTCCAGTGCTGCCGAGTACAGAAGTGGAGGCAACACGACGAACAGGACGAGGTCGGGATCGAGTTCCAATTCCGGAACACCCGGTATCTGACAGGCGATCAAACCGACCAGGACGAGGATCAGCGGCGAAGACAGCCCGAACCTTCGCGCGACCGCCGCCACCAGCAACGCCGCTACTACAACCCCCAGTAATATGCCGTTCACCCTGGCAGCATGCAGTATGGAAGGCGATGAAGAAAATCCTGAAGCGAGCAGCAGCTCGCACACAGCAGCCCGCACCCGCTCCCACCGGTTGCGAGGAATTAACCAATGCGCCCGAAACAGACCCGGCGGCGCTGACGCCCGGCGTCTGCCAGGAGTGCGCCGAGTTGGGTGAGGATAACTGGTCTCACCTGCGCATGTGCCTGTCCTGCGGCCACGTCGGATGCTGCGATTCCAGCCCTCATCAGCACGCCACCAACCACTACCGCGAAACCGGGCACCCGGTCATGCGCTCACACGAGCCCGGCGAATCCTGGCGCTGGTGCTACGTCCACGACCTGATGGACTGACCGCGCGCGACTGGCGGTGCACTGCGCATAGTGCCCACCTGTCACGGCGCACAGCCCTCGGTGTTGCGCACATTGCTCAATCCACCGGGTAGCTATTGCCCAATCTGTATGCCGATGATGGACTTTGACGCAGAATCTGCACAACAGATCGACAGGTGCGGCTGGACTTTGCCGCACCGAACGGTTCGGCCTCAGGAAGTCCTGCCAAACATCACAACCACATCGTCGGCCCCACGATCTGGGGTACAGGCGGTGCGGTGATCGATGTCCACTACTGAAGGCAGGACCGGCCGTGAACAGCCCCAACATCGACCAGAACGCTCCCGAGTCACTGGCGGAGATCGAGAAGCGCGTTCTGTGGTTGTCGACCGCGATGATCCATCACGCCAACCGTGTCCGTCCGAATCCCAGCGGGCTCAAGGTCGGCGGCCATCAGGCCTCGTGCGCGTCGATGGTCTCGATCATGACGTCCCTGTGGTTCGGCCAACTTCGTTCCGGCGACCGGGTTTCCGTCAAGCCGCATGCGGCGCCGGTGCTCCACGGCATCAACTATCTCCTCGGTGAACTCGACGAGTCCTACCTGACGACTCTGCGCGAATTCGGGGGCCTGCAGAGCTACCCGAGTCGATCGAAAGATCCTGATCCGGTGGATTATTCGACCGGTTCGGTGGGCATCGGCGCGACGGCTCCCATCTGGGGCGCCATCGCTCGCCGATACGTCGACGCCTCCCTCGGCGGCGCCGGAACCGGGCGTCAGTACTCCCTGGTCGGTGACGCCGAACTCGACGAGGGCGCTGTGTGGGAAGCAGTTCTCGATCATTCGGTTGCCGAACTGGGTGAGATCGTGTGGATAGTCGACCTCAACCGCCAATCACTCGACCGGGTGGTGCCGAACATCGCGGCAACCCGCCTGGAGCGCATGTTCTCGGGTGCCGGCTGGCAGGTCATCACCGTGAAGTTCGGTGCGCTGCTCGAATCACTGTTCACCCGGCCGGGCGGCACCGCGTTGCGCGAACGAATCCTGGACATGCCGAATCCGGAGTATCAGCGTCTGCTGCGATGCACGGCCGACGAGGTACGTCTGAGACTGCCCGGCGACGCGGTGGACGCCGACGCGATCACGGCGCTGATCGACGACCTCGACGACGCCACGGTGCTCGAAGCCATCCGCAATCTCGGTGGCCACGACCTCGATGCTCTGCGAGAGGCGTACGCACAGATCGACGACACCCGTCCCACCGTGATCATCGCGTACACGATCAAGGGCCGGGGCCTGCCGACGCAGGGCCATCCGCAGAACCACTCGTCGCTACTCACCACCGAGCAGTACGAGATTCTGGCGGCGGAACTCGGCATGGATCCGTCGAATCCCTGGGAACGGTTCGAGACCGACAGCCCGTCCGGCCGCATCTGCGCCGAAACCGCTGGGCGCCTGGCTCGCCCGAAGGTGGAGCATCTGGTGCCCCCGGCAGTTCCGAAAGACATCGGCCGTACGCCCTCCGGCACGTCCACCACTCAGGCAGCTCTCGGCCGGGTACTACTCGACCTCAGCCGCGAAGCGCCGGACGCCGCGAAACGTGTTGTCACACTGAGCCCGGACGTCAGTTCCACCACCAACCTCGCAGGCTGGCTGAACAAGGTCGGCGTGTGGTCCCCCGACGAGCGGCACAACTGGTTTGCCGACGACGCCGAAACGATCATGCACTGGCGTGAGAAGCCCACCGGTCAGCACATGGAACTCGGTATCGCCGAGACCAACCTGGTCGGACTGATGGGCGAACTCGGTGCGACCTGGAGTCGTTGGGGCCAGCCACTCTTCCCCATCGGGGTGATGTACGACCCCTTCATCGAGCGGGCTCTCGAACCGTGGTCGTACGGCATCTACGCCGGAGGGCAGTCGATCATGGTCGGCACTCCGTCGGGCGTCACCTTGGCCGCCGAAGGTGGTGCGCACCAGTCGATCAAGACCCCGTCCATCGGACTGGAACAGCCGGGTTGCACCAGTTTCGAACCGGCATTCGCCGTCGACGTGGAGTGGACGCTCCTCGACAGCATCGGACGCCTCGGTCGCCCGGACGGCAGCTCGTCGTATCTGCGCCTGTCGACCCGTCCGGTCGATCAGGCCCTGGCCGCGGTACCGACCGATCCGGCTGCGCGAGAACGCCGTCGACGTCAGGTGGTGGCCGGGGCATACACACTGCGGCACAACCCTGATCCGGCCGTCACCCTGGTCGGCATGGGTGCCACCGTCACCGAAACACTGGTCGCAGCCGAAAGACTAAGCGAGCAGGGCATTTCCGCCGACGTCGTCTGCGTGACCAGCCCCGGCTTGCTCTTCGAAGCACTCCAGTCTCGGCGCGGTCTCGCGGACGGTCCGTCGTGGATCCTGGATCAGGTCTTTCCGAGCAGCCGGTCCGCGCCGATGGTGACCGTTCTCGACGGGCACCCGCACACCCTCGCGTTCCTGACTGGAATCAACAACGTTCCGGGCGCTGCGCTCGGAGTGAGCCGGTTCGGTCAGGTCGGTTCGCTCGAGGACGTCTACCGGTACCACGGCCTCGACTCCGACAGCATCGTCCGCGCTGCCCTCGATCTCACTTCTTGATCGATCACACTCTCTGATGCCGAGAAGCGTCCCCGCAGGGACGCTTCTCGGGTCCAGTCAGTTCTACAGCTGTCTAGTTCTTCCAGGCCTTGTCGAAGAACATGATTCCGTCCAGGCTCTGCTGAATGCCGTGGACATTCTGTCCCCACACACCGAGCCACGGGGTGTTGCCGTAAACCTGCCACGGCACAACCTCGTTGGCGCGCTCCTGAATCTTGGCGAGCACCTCGATCTTCGCGTCGGTCGACGTCGCGACACCCAACTGGTCGAGAAGCGAATCGATCTCGGGGTCGGAGAAACTCGCGGCGTTGTTTCGCCCACCGGTCTTGAGGTTCGAGTACAGACGCTCGAACGGATCGGCTTCCGCGAGGTTGGCGGAACCTGTTGCCATGTCGAAGTCGCGGTCGGCGTACAAACGCTTGACGACGTCGGCAACCGAGTTGACGTACTCGATCTGGAAATCGAAACCGACGGCGTTGGCCATCGACTGCAGTGCCAGAGCCATCGCCTGCGCCGAATTCTCCTGCAGCGTCAGGTATGTGATCTTGCCGTCGTAACCGTCAGCCTTGGCCTCGTCGAGAAGCTGCTTCGCCTTGGCGGTGTCGACGCCGATCGGAGCGACGTCGTTGTGCCAGCGAGAGGTGTCCTGGAAGATGACCTGCCCGGGCAGACCCTTGCCCTCGTTGAGTCGGTTGTCGAGTGCGACGGGATCGGTTGCGAGCGCCAATGCCTGACGGATGCGCACGTCGGCACCGGGACGACCGGGAGCCGTGTTGACGAGCGAGAGGTACGACAGCGACGGAATGTCGACGAAGCCCGGGTAGCCGGAGTCGATCAGATCCAGGACGTTCGGAAGCGAACGCATGTACGCGACGTCGGTGCCGCCGCTCTTGAGGGATTCGGTGGTGGACTGTGAACCGACGATGCTGATCAACCGCAGCTTGTCCACGTTCGGGGCACCGTCGAAGTAGTCTTCCCGAGCGTCGAGGATCAATTCCTCGTTGGGAGCGAACTTCTCGAGGGTGAAGGCACCCGCGCCGATCGGGGTGAACTGATCACCTTGCTGGGCGCTCGGCGCGACGATCATGCCGGGGCCCGTCGAGAGCAGTGACTCGATACCGGTCCACGGGTCGACGAGATTGAAGACGACCGTCGACGGATCCGGAGTGTCGACCGACGCGACCTTCGACGCGTACAGACTCGACTGCGGTCCCTTGTTGGTGACGTAGCGATTGAGGCTCGCCGAGACGGCCGCCGAATCCACCGGCGTCCCGTCGCTGAACTTCACACCGTCACGCAGTTCGAGGGTCCACGTCTTGAAGTCGGAACTCGGCTCCATCGACTCTGCGAGCTTCGGAACGAACTCCTTGGACGCCGGGTCGTACCGCAGGAGCGTGTCGTAGATCGCGCCCAACTCCGAACCGGCGACCGAACCGGCGATCTGAGTCTTCGCCGGATCGAGATTGGTGACGGCGGAGTACCCGCTGAACGTGAGGGTGCCGCCCTTGACCGGATCGCCCTCGCCGGACTGCTCGTTGACCGGGCCGATGGACAATCCCGAACCGGAGTCCGGTGCGTCGCCGCTCCCACCCCCGTTCCCGCTGTCAGCGCACGACGAGACGAACAGGCCGGCGGAGACTGCCAGCGCGACGGCGGCAACCTTGCGGTGACCGCGCCGAGAACTGCGACTCATTCAAAACCTCCAGGTCAGAAACTGTGATGTGAAGCATTGTCGAGACAGTTTGTGACTTAAGGCACAGGTATTAGTCGCAGGTCCCGCTCAGTGGAATGAAGCGCGACGATTGGTCAGTTTTCGAGCGACATTCGCAGGTCAGACCCTTAGCGAAGGTCAGGAATTCATTCTGATTCAGGCGCCTTTCAACGGATGAATCGCCGGAGCGCCGTCGAGAAGTGGTCCGGCAGCGGCCAGCGCGGCCTGTAGATGCGGGGACTGCATGTGAGCGTCCAACTCCTCCTGCCCGCGCCAAGTTTCGATCGTGACGAACGTGCCGGGCGCAGCCGCTGACTCGAACAACTCGTACGACACACAGCCGTCCTCGGACCGACTCGCCTCCGCGAGAGTTGCCAGAGCCGATCGGACGTCGTCCTCGGAACCGGACTTGGCCGGGATGGTTGCAACTACACGAAGCTCGCTCATCGGATACCTTTCGCAGAGGGGAAGTCAGCTAGAGACACACGCCACAAACGTACACACGAAAAGGGCAACCAATGGGGCTACTCAAGGACGTCACCGGCTGGCGACGCGGAACGAAGTTGCAGCGTCGACTGCGCGATCTCACCGGCACGCTGGTGGTGATCACCGGTGCGGGCAGCGGCATCGGGCGTGAAACGGCCCTTGCCTTCGCCGCCCAGGGAGCTATCGTCGTGGTCTCCGACATCAATCTTGAAAGCGCGCAGGACACTGCGGCACTTGTAAACATCCCTTCGCAAGCGGGCGGCGCCGAAGCAGTGTTCGGTGGCGGTGCCCACGCCTATCAGGTGGACGTGTCCGACGAACAGGCCGTGATTCGGTTCGCGGAGACCGTCGCGGCACATCACGGCGTACCGGACATCGTCGTCAACAACGCCGGAATCGGGTTCTCGGGAACGTTCGCCGACACCGAGCAGCGCCAGTTCGAGCGCGTCATGGACATCAACTTCTGGGGAGTTGTCTACGGCTGCCGGGCATTTACCCCGATGATGATCGACCGGGGAACAGGAGGGCACGTCGTCAACCTGTCCTCGGCCGCCGCGTACACACCACAGAAGGCACTCACCGCGTATTCGACAAGCAAAGCAGCGGTATTCATGCTCTCGGATTGCCTACGGGCAGAGCTGCTTCCACACGGCATCGGCGTCAGCACCATCTGTCCCGGCCTCGTTCACACGAACATCCTCAAGACCACCGAGTTCGCCGGGACGACCGCCGAGGAGCAGCTCGAGAACCAGACCAAGGTCGACAACTTCTACCGCAAGCGGAACTTCACTCCTGATCGAGTGGCCAGTGCCATCGTGAAAGCAGTTCGCACGAACAAGGCCGTGGTGCCCGTGACCGTCGAAGCCAAGCTCGGACGCACGATCAGCCGGTTGTCTCCCGGGTCGATGCGCGTCGGAGCTCGGTTCGAGATCTAGGTCAGCTTCCGAAACTCAGGCTGCCCGTGAAACCCTGCTGCACATCGGCTTCCGAGCGGGGAAGAACCTCGTAGGTGCTGGCGTACTGGCCGCTGAAGCCGGTGACGGTAATCGGGCGTCCGACTGCAATGGCGGCGACGTCGATTCCGGTCTGGGTGTTGACGAAGATGACGGTGTTTCCGTCGACGCCGGACACCAGGATCTTGTGGCCGTACGGCAGATCGTCGACGACGGGTCCGCTCACGATTCCGGACACCGTCACGAGACGACCTTCACTGCCCTCACCGATTGCATTGAGGGGCAGTCGCGCCGGGCTGATCTGGGTAGTCGTGCCGATTACCTCGACGGCAGTCGGGCGAACGACGAGCAGACCTTCCTGATCCGCGAGGACTCCGGTGACCTGAACCTGATCGCCGAGAGCAATCCCGGAGTTGTTCGGATCGCTGATGTAGATGCCCGAATTGCCGCTCTGGAGACCAAAGCCCTTGTCGTAGAAGCTGGATTCGAACACTCCCGACGGCGTAGTCGCGGTTCCCACGACGGTGACCGTCGTTCCGATGGCCTGCGCACGGGCTGCCGCAATGGAGTCCGCGGACACCTCACCGACAACTGCTGCCGGCTCCGCCGTCGCTGCAGTACCGACAAACATCGTGGCCGCGGCCGCCACTGCCAGTGCCGTCACACCTCGACGCAGGACCGGACCGGCAAGAACGCTGTCTCGAAACATGTTTGAGGACTCCCCTGTGATTTCGTGGCCGCGCAGGTCCTCCTGATGGAGTCCGCCTTCGCCCACCCTGAGGCACAGGTTATTACAGGTCGGACGCCGCAGCGGTGGTGACATTCCGTCACCACCGCTGCTTCAAGGCATCCGGGTTTTCAGGAACCGGAGCTTCCGGACGAACCGCTCGAGCCACTGGAACCGCTGGATCCTGTTCCGCCACCGAGATCGTCGAGAGGATCGCTACCGGTGAGGCCGCCCGGGTACAGGTAGGCGTCGGAGATCGTGCTGAGCGAGGTTCCCGACGTGGCCGGTACCTTTGCTCGCCAGTTGACGATCGGGTTCAGCACTCCGAACGGTCCGCAACCACTGGCGGCGGGCAGCGCGAAGCCGGTGGCCTGGTTCCCGACCGGGCTCACCTTCAGTGCATTGTCCGGGAGCACCGTGTAGGTCGGTACCACCGACGGGTCAGGCGCGAGACGAAGATTCACCGGCGCAGCCGCGGAGCCCAGGTAGCAGTTGTCACCGAGGAACGCGTTGTTGATCTTCATCCGCACCGGGATGCTCAGATCCATGTCGGTGATGATGCCGTTGAGGGTCGGGGCAGCGGTCGCCTCCACCTCGGCGGTGACTGCGGCGAGGCCGAACAGATTGCCGAACGGCAGGTCGATTCCGAGGACTCCACCCGGAACGGTCAACGGCTTGGAGTAGACACCGTGGTGTCCGTCGTCGCGCGGGAGAAGAACGGTGGACTCACCTTCACCGGAGCCGGCCTCGGCGGCGATGATCATGTCG
Organism: uncultured Rhodococcus sp.; assembly: GCF_963525155.1. NCBI lineage: Bacteria > Bacillati > Actinomycetota > Actinomycetes > Mycobacteriales > Nocardiaceae > Rhodococcus > uncultured Rhodococcus sp. Next base: position 12,162 of record NZ_CAURKP010000016.1, on the reverse strand, counting down.
CCTTTTCCGATCGGGAGGTTGAAGCCGTTGTTGTCGAAGGTTCCGCTCTGAACCACAACCGACACACAGGATTCGGCAGTAGCCGGACACACTGCGGCACCGGGTATCGAATTGTCGACCGGATCCTGAGCCGAGGCCATCGGCGCCGCGAACGCGAGGACCGCACCTGCGGTACCTGCAATGACGGCCACGCGCGTGCCGAGACGTCGGTTGCCGTTCTTGTGAGATTTCTGCACTGATTTCTCCCTGCCGTTTATGTGATGGGGGACGAAACTCGCAGTCATTGCTTGTGTTTCGACCGCCGCCGACAAGGTCTTGCGGTGTGCTCCTACTCACAAGTAACAACTGAACAGATGTATATCACAGGACTTCGACTTAAAAACAGGGCAAAAGGGAGTTTCCTTAAAACGGACAAAATAAGCGGTACGGTGTGTAACACTCACGGGTGATGAACACGAACAGACTGGTCCTCTGCGTCGCGGCAGCGGGCCTACTCCTCAGCGGCTGCAGCAGCCAATCCGACAGCGACGCATCGGAATCCACTTCTGCGGCCACCAGCACGTCGGTTGCGGCGACGTCGAGTTCGACTGCCCCCAGTACGCTTTCCGAGCTGCCGACCAGCCCGCTCGCCGCAACAACTCCGGAAGCCGCGCCGAGCGTCGTCGAATCGACGCCCCCGCCGGTAGCGCCACAGGTAGCGCCACCGGCAAACTCACCGATCGACGCCCGCTCACCGGAAGAGATCGTCGCGAACGCCGGCGAGAAGGGGCAGCGGTACATCGCCGCCCTTCGTCTGGCCGGGATCCCGCCCGCCGGAATGGATTCCGCCGAGATCCTCTACGCCGACGGCACCTGCAAGGCGCTCGCTGACGGTATGCCTCGGTCCGAAGTGCTGGCGGAGTTCAACTCCGTCGGCGAGGTGTACTCACAGATCACGCCGATGTCCTCGCAGCGCATTGCCGAGATCTACGTCGACACGGCGGAGCAGACGTACTGCTGATCAGGCCTTGCCGGCCAACCAGCCGTGCAGCCAGGATGTAGCCGAATTGCCCGCGCCGTCAACGACGTAACGCGTGTAGTCGGTGTGGACCTGCGAGCCGTAGAAGTCGACCAACTGATCGATGCGCCGCGAATTCGCGCCCGGATCGAGCTGGGCCATCAAAGCGGGGAGACCGCCTGCGGTCACCAGATCGTTGACGATCACGGCGGCCTCGTCGCGCAGCGCGAGCGCACTTGCGGGAGTGGGATCGGACGCCTGAGCCATGAATCCGGCCAGACGCATCACAAAATCGTCCTTGGGCGTCGAGCAGTACAGGTCACCGACCGCGCACAGCGTCACCGTTTTGCCTGACAGCCAACCGAACCCACCGATGCGCGGGCCACTGGCGCCGTTACCACCGACAGCGGGTCCGATCAGGACGTCGGACTCGGAACGACGGGGATCGGACAGCAGGCCGACGCCCTCCACGCGAGTCGGAGGGACAACGCCGATGCCGGTTCCGATCTCGGCGGCGAGATCGCCTGCCGCGTCGGCACCCTGGCTGTATCCGACGATGGCGAAGCGAGTGTCACCGCACGAGGCTGCCATGGCGCCGATCATGCCGCGGGCATTGTCGACGGCCTGCTGCTTCGACTTGGCGTAGACGTTGGATTCCCAGGGGAAGGCCGTGGCCGAGTAGGTGACGTAATCGGTGCGTACGGAGCCCGGAAGCCCGTTGGTCACCGGGGCGAGCATGCCGGCGCCGGGCCTGGTGCCCGAAGGCTCCCATGTTCCCGGGATGGCCACGACGTACAGGCTGGGGCAGGGATCAGCCGACGCCACGGGAGCACTGACAACCGGTACCACTACTGCCGCAGCAAGTGCCGACAACACCGCAACGAGACGCCTCGCACGCATGAAACTCCCCTGATTCAACTGAAGCAACCCATACACCACTATCGATGCTCAGGAATCATACTGTCTGGGCGTTGTGTCTGTCCGATGCACGATCGATGAAGGTTTGTTACAGATCGCGCGAATTACTGGCAGAAACAAAGCCGCACCCCACCGAATGCGGTGGGGTGCGGCTTAGTAAGAGCCTCTAGCGCTGCGGAGCCGCTGTCGGGTGGATCGGTGACGGAAGGGCCGTGACACCCTCGAGGTAGGTGTCCACAGCGGCGGCTGCGGAACGTCCCTCGGCGATGGCCCAGACGATCAGGGACTGACCGCGGCCCATGTCGCCGGCCACGAACACGCCGTCGACGTTGGTGTTCCACTTGGACGTGCGGGCGACGTTGCCACGCTCGTTCAAGTCGACACCGAGATCGGTGAGCAGACCCGGCTTCTCGGGACCGACGAAGCCCATGGCCAGGAGCACGAGATCGGCTTCGAGCTCGAAGTCCGAGCCCTCGACCTTCTCGAAGCGACCCGACTTCATCTCGACCTCGTGAGCCTTGAGTCCGGTGACCTTGCCGTTTTCACCGACGAAGTTCTCGGTGTTGACGGAGAACAGACGCTCGCCGCCCTCCTCGTGAGCCGAAGCCACGCGGAACATGAGCGGGTACGTCGGCCACGGAGTCTGCTCGGCGCGAGTCTCCGGCGGACGCGGCATGATCTCGAACTGGTGGACGCTGGCCGCACCCTGACGGTGCGAGGTGCCGAGGCAGTCCGCTCCGGTGTCGCCGCCGCCGATGATGACTACCTTCTTGCCCTCAGCGGTGATGGTGGGAGCGTCGAGGTCACCCAACTGCACGCGGTTGGCGATCGGCAGGAACTCCATCGCCTGGTGGATGCCGTCCAGTTCGCGGCCCGGGATCGGAAGATCGCGAGCTGCGGTGGCGCCGCCGGCCAGAACCACTGCGTCGAACTGCTCACGCAGCTCGTCCGCGGTGATGTCCACGCCGACATTGACGTTGGTCTTGAAGACGGTGCCTTCGGCTTCCATCTGCTCGAGACGGCGGTCGATGTGCCGCTTCTCCATCTTGAACTCGGGGATGCCGTAGCGCAGCAGGCCGCCGATGCGGTCTGCCCGCTCGAAGACCGTCACTGCGTGACCGGCGCGGGTCAGCTGCTGCGCTGCAGCCAGACCGGCCGGACCACTGCCGACAACCGCAACCTTCTTGTTGGTGGCGTGCGCGGCGCGAACCGGCTTGACCCACCCTTCGTCGAAGGCCTTGTCGATGATCTCGACCTCGACCTGCTTGATGGTGACCGGATCCTGGTTGATGCCCAGGACACAGGACGCCTCACAGGGTGCGGGGCACAGTCGACCGGTGAACTCCGGGAAGTTGTTGGTCGCGTGCAGACGCTCGATGGCGTCGTGCCAGTGGTCCTTGTAGACCAGGTCGTTCCACTCGGGAATCAAGTTTCCGAGAGGGCAACCGTTGTGGCAGAAAGGAATTCCGCAGTCCATGCAACGGCTGGCCTGGGTCTTGAGGGTTTCCTTCGGGAACTCCTCGTAGACCTCTTTCCAGTCGAGCAGGCGCAACGGCACCGGCCGGCGAACCGGAAGTTCGCGCGACGTGTGCTTCAGGAAGCCGCTTGGATCACCCACGAGCTGCCTCCATAACTGCCTCGTCCACGTTCTTGCCATCCTTCTCTGCGGCCGCGATGGCCAAAAGAACCTTCTTGTAGTCGCGGGGCATCACCTTTGCGAAGTGACCCACCTGCTGCGACCAGTCAGCGAGGATGCGCGTTGCAACCTCGGAGCCGGTTTCGTCGCGATGACGTTCGATGGCGCCCTTCAACCAGGTGAAGTCGTCGCCCGAAAGATCCTCGAGGTCCACCAGTTCGGTGTTGAGGTTCTTCTCGAATGCCTTGTCGGGGTTGTAGATGTACGCGACGCCACCGGACATGCCGGCGCCGAAGTTACGTCCGGTGGCTCCGAGGATGACCACCTTTCCACCCGTCATGTACTCGCAACCATGATCGCCCACACCCTCGACGACGGCAGTGGCGCCGGAGTTACGGACTGCGAAGCGTTCGCCGACGACACCGCGAAGCAGAGCCTCGCCGCTGGTGGCGCCGAACAGGATGACGTTGCCACCGATGATGTTGTCCTCGGCGACAAAGCCTTCCGCTGCATCGAGCGGCGGGCGTACGACGATGCGTCCACCCGAAAGGCCCTTGCCGACGAAGTCGTTGGCGTCGCCGTGCAGGCGCAGGGTCATACCGCTGGGCACGAAAGCACCGAAGCTGTTACCGGCGGAACCGGTGAACGTGATGTCGATGGTGCCCTCGGGCAAGCCCTCTCCACCGAACGCCTTGGTGACCTCGTGGCCGAGCATGGTGCCGACCGTGCGGTTGACGTTGGTGATCGCGGACTCGAAGGAGACCGCCTCACCCTTGTCGAGTGCGTTGCGGGCCGAGACGATCAACTGCTGATCGAGTGCCTTGTCGAGACCGTGATCCTGCGTACCGGTGCAGTGGACGTCCTGGTCCATGAACGCGGACTCGACCTGGGTCAGGATCGGCGACAGATCGAGATTGCCTGCCTTGCTTCCCTTCCAGTGATCGAGAGCGCGCGTGGTGTCCAGCATGTCGACCTGGCCGACGGCTTCGAGCAGCGTGCGGAAACCGAGTTCCGCGAGAAGCTCGCGAACCTCTTCGGCGATGAACATGAAGAAGTTCTCGACGAATTCCGGCTTGCCGCTGAAACGCTGACGCAGCAACGGGTTCTGCGTCGCGACACCGACGGGGCAGGTGTCGAGATGGCAGACGCGCATCATGATGCAGCCCGAGACCACCAGCGGTGCGGTGGCGAAACCGAACTCCTCGCCGCCGAGCAGCGCAGCGACGACGACGTCGCGACCCGTCTTGAGCTGGCCGTCGACCTGCACGACGATGCGGTCACGGAGACCGTTGAGCAGCAACGTCTGCTGGGTCTCGGCGAGGCCGAGTTCCCACGGTGCGCCCGCGTGCTTGACGGAGGTCAGCGGGGTGGCACCGGTGCCACCGTCGTGACCGGAGATCAGAACGACGTCGGCATGTGCCTTGGAGACACCGGCCGCGACGGTTCCGACGCCGACCTCGGAGACCAGCTTCACGTGGATGCGGGCCTGCGGGTTGGCGTTCTTCAGGTCGTGGATCAGCTGAGCGAGATCCTCGATCGAGTAGATGTCGTGGTGCGGCGGCGGCGAAATCAGGCCGACGCCAGGCGTGGAGTGCCGAACCTCGGCCACCCACGGGTACACCTTGTGAGCCGGAAGCTGGCCGCCCTCACCGGGCTTGGCTCCCTGCGCCATCTTGATCTGGATGTCGGTGCAGTTGCTCAGGTAGTGCGAGGTGACGCCGAAGCGTCCCGACGCGACCTGCTTGATGGCACTGCGACGCAGATCGCCGTTCTCGTCCGGCGTGAAGCGCGACGGATGTTCGCCGCCCTCACCGGAATTGGAGCGGGCGCCCAGACGGTTCATCGCGATGGCGAGTGTCTCGTGAGCCTCGGCGGAGATGGAGCCGTAGCTCATCGCACCCGTCGAGAAACGCTTGACGATCTCGCTGGCCGGCTCGACCTCGTCGATCGAGATCGACGGCCGCTTGCCGATGTTGAAGTCGAACAGACCACGCAGAGCGGCAAGGCGCTCCGACTGGTCGTTGACCATGGTCGTGTACTCCTTGAACACCTCGTACTGACCTGTGCGAGTTGCGTGCTGGAGCTTGAAGACCGTGTCCGGGTTGAACAGGTGGTACTCGCCTTCACGACGCCACTGGTACTCGCCGCCGACCTCGAGCTCGCGGTGAGCGCGCTCTTCGGGGCGATCGAGGTATGCGACGGCGTGACGTGCCTGGACGTCGGCTGCGATCTGGTCGAGGCCGATGCCACCGAGCTGCGACTGCAGACCGGTGAAGTACTCGTCCGTCAACTCCTGCGAGAGGCCGATGACCTGGAACAGCTGAGCACCGGTGTACGACGCGAGCGTCGAGATGCCCATCTTGGACATCACCTTCAGGACACCCTTGCCGGCTGCCTTGATGTAGTTCGCGATGCCCTTCTCGAGGGTCAGACCCTCGAGCTCGCCGTTCTGCAGGAACTCGTCGATGGTCTCGAAAGCCATGTACGGGTTGACCGCTGCGGCACCGAAGCCGATGAGGAGCGCCATGTGGTGCACCTCGCGGGCGTCGCCGGCCTCGACGATGAGGCCGACCTTGGTGCGCGACTTCTCGCGAACCAGGTGGTGGTGCACGGCCGAGGTGAGGAGCAGCGACGGGATCGGCGCGTAGTCCTCGGTGGACTCACGGTCCGAGAGCACGACGATTCGTGCGCCACCCTCGATTGCCTGCGAGACCTGGTACTTGATGCCCTCGAGCGCACGACGGATGCCGTCGCCGCCTTCCTTGACGGGGTACAGGCCGCGGATCACGACACTGCGGAAGCCCGGGAATTCGCCGTCGTCATTGACGTGAACGAGCTTCGACAGGTCGTCGTTGTGCAGGATCGGCTGCGGGAGCGCAATCTGCTTGCAGGAGTCCGCATTCGGGTGCAGCAGGTCGCCCTCGGGTCCGATGGTCGCGCCGAGGCTGGTGACGACCTCTTCACGGATCGCGTCGAGAGGCGGGTTGGTGACCTGAGCGAAGAGCTGCGAGAAGTAGTCGAACAGCATCCGCGGACGTGACGAGAGCACGGCGATCGGAGTGTCGGTACCCATCGAGCCCAGTGCCTCGGCACCGGAGAGAGCCATCGGCTTGACCAGCAGGTTGACCTCTTCGTTGGTGAAACCGAAGAGCTGCTGGCGCAGGACGACGCGCTCGTGCGACATGTACGTGTACGGACGGTCCGGCAGGTCGTCCATGTGGATCAGACCTTCGTCGATCCACTGCTGGTACGGGTGCTCGGCAGCGAGTTCGTTCTTCAGTTCCTCGTCGCTGATGACCCGGCCTTGCGCGGTGTCCACGAGGAACATGCGACCGGGCTGGAGGCGGACCTTGCGGACAACCGTGGACGGATCGATCGGCAGAACGCCGACCTCCGACGCCATGACGACGAGGCCGTCTTCGGTGATCCACAGACGCGACGGACGCAGACCGTTGCGGTCCAGCACGGCGCCGATGACGGTGCCGTCGGTGAAGCACACCGACGCCGGTCCGTCCCAAGGCTCCATGAGAGCCGAGTGGTACTCGTAGAACGCCCGACGAGCGGGGTCCATGCTCTCGTGCTTCTCCCAGGCTTCCGGGATCATCATGAGAACTGCGTGCGGCAGGCTGCGGCCGGCGAGGTGCAGCATCTCGAGCACCTCGTCGAAACGAGCGGTGTCACTGGCGCCCTGGGTGCAAATCGGGAAGATCTTGTCCAGGTTCTCGCGGCCACCGAAGACGTCACTGTCGATCAGGGACTCGCGAGCGCGCATCCAGTTCTCGTTGCCGGTGACGGTGTTGATCTCACCGTTGTGAGCGACCCGGCGGAACGGGTGCGCCAGCGGCCACGACGGGAACGTGTTGGTGGAGAAGCGCGAGTGGACCAGGCCCAGTGCGCTCTCGACACGATCGTCCTGCAGGTCGAGGTAGAAACCCTTGAGCTGCGGGGTGGTGAGCATGCCCTTGTAGACGAACGTCTGGCCGGACAGGCTGGGGAAGTACACGGTCTCGCTACCCGGGCCACCCTTGCCGGCGCCTTCGGAGCCGAGTTCGTGCTCGGTGCGCTTACGCACCACGTATGCACGACGCTCGAGATCCATGCCGGTGTACTTGTCACCCTCGGAGCCGATGAAGATCTGACGGAACGTCGGCATCGCGTCGCGCGCCAGTGCGCCCAGCGAGGAGTCGTCGGTTCCGACCTCGCGCCAGCCGAGAACCTTCAGGCCCTCTTCGACGACGATCTTCTCGACTGCAGCAGCAGCCTCGTGTGCATCGGCATCGCCCTGCGGGAGGAATGCGATACCGGTTGCGTACGCGCCTTCGGCGGGCAGCGCGAAGTCCACGACAGCTCGGAAGAACTTGTCGGGAACCTGCAGCAGAATGCCCGCACCGTCACCCGTGTTGGGTTCGGATCCGGCAGCGCCGCGATGCTCGAGGTTGACCAGAGCGGTGATCGCCTTTTCGACGATGTCCCTGCTGCGGCGACCATGCATGTCGACAACAAATGCGACTCCACAGGAGTCGTGCTCATTGGACGGGTGATAGAGGCCCTGGGGGCCTGGAAGTTGCTTCATACCCAGCCTTCGTATGCCATAAAGATGCACCGACGACCAGCAGCGCTGATGGCCATCAACTTGCAATGCAAGTCCTTCAAAGCACCGACACGACGATGTGTTCGGTACCACCGAAGTAGCCGCCCTGCGCAGACGCGATGGTGTGCGTTCTGGCACCCGGCGACGTGAGTCTTCGGTCGGTTGAAACTTTTGTGAGTCAACCGTGTAACGAAAACGATAATTCAGAACCCCGGCACGGGCGCAACTAAGGTAGCCCTATAATTGCTCTGAACTGCGGCGATGCAGGGAGCCAGAAGGCCCCTCGACAGATTTCGGAGCTGCGTCTGTGCAGAGAAGTTCCGATTCACAGGATACCGAATCCGCAGGAAACAGGCGCGATGGGCGATGAATGCAACAACTGGCCGCAGCGATAAGAATCAGCTGCGGCCAGTGCGCCTCGAACTGTAACAAAAGTTGATCGATCAACCAAGGTCTAGGCCTGAATTGTTTGCTCGCAGAATGCCATCGCTGTAATTTCCGTAGGCTCACCCTTGAGGAGACGGGTGGCGAAGAGAAAATGACAACAGCAGTAGTGGTGGGCAGTGGCCCCAACGGTCTCGCGGCGGCGATCGAACTCGCCCGCGCCGGAATCGACGTCCATGTCATCGAGGGTGCGGACAAGATCGGCGGCGGCACCCGCAGCAGCGAATACATAGTCGACGGACTCGTCCACGACGATTGCTCCGCCTTCCATCCCACCGCTTTGGCTTCTCCTTACTTCAAGGAACTCGACCGCGAATTCGGGCTCGCCAAACATGGCCTGACGTGGCTGTGGCCCGAGATCGATCTGGTCCATCCACTCGACGACGGCACCGCCGGGGTTCTGTGGCGCGACATCAACCGGACGGCTGACGGATTGGGTGCCGACGGTAAGCGCTGGCTCGACGTCTTCGGATACCTCGCCGAGAACTTCGACGAGTTGGTGCAGGACGTCTTCAAGCCGATCGTGCACGTCCCGAAGCACCCGCTGATGCTCGCGCGTTTCGGGACGGGCGCTCTGCTTCCCGCGACTGGTTTCGCGCGGATGTTCAAGACCCCACAAGCCCGGGCACTGTTCGGTGGCGTCGCGGCGCACATGTTCGGGCCGCTGAACCTCCCCCTGTCCAGTGCTGTCGCGTCGATGCTGACCGCGGCCGCCCACGCTAACGGTTGGCCTGTGGCACAGGGTGGTTCAGGATCCATCGCCGCGGCGTTCGCCTCGATCCTGCGCAGCCTCGGTGGCACCATCGAAACCGGGAACTGGGTCACCAACTACTCCCAGATCGCCGACTACGACATCGTCATGCTCGACATCGCTCCCGATGCGGCCGGTCGTCTGCTCGACGGCCGGCAGCCCGACCGCATTGCACGGGCCTACCGCAAATTCCGCTACGGCACCGCCGCCTACAAGGTCGACTACGCCGTGCGTGGTGACTCCGACGGGAGCGTCGTGCCGTGGACGAATCCGCATGCCCGCAAGGCCGGCACCCTGCACCTGTCCGGGACGATTTCGGAAACTGCGGCTGTCGAGCGCCAGACCGTGCAGGGTCAGATGCCGGCCAAGCCCTTCATTCTGTTGGGCCAGCAATTCTTGGCCGACCCTTCCCGTTCCGTCGGAGACATCCATCCCGTGTGGGCGTATGCGCATGTGCCGCATGGCTATCCGGGTGACGCCACCGATGCGGTCACGCGTCAGATCGAGCGCTTTGCGCCGGGGTTCCGGGACCGGATCGTGGGCGTCCATGTGCGCAATGTGCCGCAGATGCAGGCGTACAACCCCAACTACGTGGGCGGCGACATCTCCGCGGGGGCGAACACTGCGCGGCAGATCATCGCGCGCCCCCGGTTCGGACTCGACCCCTATGCCACCGGCGCCCCGGGCGTGTACCTCTGCTCGTCCGCGACTCCCCCGGGCGGCGGGGTCCACGGGATGGGTGGGTTCAATGCCGCGCGGGCGGCGCTGAAGTCTCAGGGTTGAGGCGTCCCCGATGGGGACGACATTTCAGACAGGCGAGTGAAGCTATTCTCGGTATCGATCCGTCCCGTGCCGAGTGTCGTTGAAATCGCATGGTGCCCGGGGCGACCAACTAGAGTCAATTTCGGTGCCATCGTGCTGCTGGTCCGCTGGTAGATGCCGAGTTCCGTCCCCAAAGGATCCCCTCAGCGGCCGGCCATACCCATCAAGCTGATCGATCTGGCTAAGGTTCAAGCGGGGAGGTCGATCGAAACTCCCAGATTAGAAGGGAGAGAGGTGCACGTGCGATTGACCGCTGAAAAGACCGTCACTTGGAGTGAGCCGTCGGCGCCAAACGAGATCACGACCGAGAAGATCTACCTCGGTCCCGACCCATTCGGCCTCGGGGGATTCCAGGTGGCAGTCGCGACTGCCACGAGCATTCCTTCTAGGCAAGTCCTCCGCGACCTCTTCACCGCCCGCAAAGGCAAAACACAAACTCAACTTGTGGTGACTGTCGTCCACAACGGTACCGCCCACCTATTCGGACCCGATCCGCAGGCACAACCGATCGAGTTCCCGACCGAACAAGCAGAGCGACAGTTACAGTCGGTGCTGGCTGAGCCGGACGTCTTGGCCGCCACTGAACGATTCGCCGGCTACCGCAAAGCGAACAACTCGACCGGGTTCTCCGGGTTCGCTAACAGCGGCCTGTTCGCGACGCACCACATCACAACCAACGTCCCCAAACGGTCAGATTGGGAGACACTTCGCGATCAGGCAGTTCCGCTGCTCAGGATGCGCCGGAAACCGCTCATCGAGGCGCTTGGCTTTAACACCCAGGTTGGCCCAAACGGAACGCTTTTGCTTTCGACTGACGGGCACCGCCCGCGCGCGGTTGCTGTCCTGCTCGACGACTCCGAGCAGTTCGACGCGAAAACCCAGCGGTTCCAGCTTTCGCCCGTTGCATTCGGGCTTGCGGTGGCTTCGCGTGAGGAAGTTCCTTGGCTGGTAGTCCTGCGGAAGGACCAGATTCGCCTATATCCAGGACGCGACGGCGTGGGCGTCGGATCGAAAGGCCAGGCCGAAACTTACTTCGAAGTCGACCTGTCAACCATCGACGCCGACTACGCTGCGCTCTTGCCGCTGATCTTCTCAGCGAGTGCACTAACGGCGGACGGCAGCGCTGACGAACTGTTGCGCGACAGCACACGCTATGCCACCGAACTGGGGGCGCGTCTTCGTGAGCGCATCTACGACGAGATCGTGCCACCTGTCGCGGTCGTGGTCGCGCAGCGCCTCACCAAGCACGCCGGGGTGGCACTCGACGCAGAGGGATTATCGACTTCGTATCGCGTCACGCTGCGCATCCTGTTCAGGCTCCTGTTCCAAGCGTATGCAGAGGATCGCGGCTTGCTCCCCTCCGGACGAAACGAGGGGTTCGACGCCAACAGTCTCAAAACCAATGCCCGGCGCCTGATCCACTCCGACACCGAGGATTTCGGCGACGCGTCAACGATCTGGCTCGACCTCGTCCAGGTATGGAACGCGATCGACCAAGGCAACCCGCTGTGGCAGATCCCCTCCTACAACGGAGGTCTCTTCTCCACCGATCCTGACCGCTCACCGGAGGGTGCACTAATAAGGAAGATCGAGCTTCCCGACAGTGTAATTGGGCCTGCGCTGAAGAGCTTGCTCATAGACGTAAGCGGTGACGGAGTCCTTGGGCCTGTCGACTTTCGCTCTCTGAGTGTCCGCGAGTTCGGCACGATTTACGAAGGACTCTTGGAGAGTTCCCTCTCCCTGGCCGAAGAGGATCTCACCGTCGACGGCAGCGGGGCTTGGGTCCCTGCCGCAGGGGGCGGCAAAATATCGGCGCCATCGGGCACTGTCTACTTCCACACCGCGTCAGGTGAGCGAAAGGCGACCGGTTCATACTTCACGCCGAAGGTCGTCGTCGATCACCTGATCGAGCGATCGATCGTGCCTGCGCTAACCACACACTTGGAGAAGATCGCGGGCTACCTCGCCAAGGGCGACGCGGCCGCTGCGGCACGGGAGTTCTT
>NZ_CAURKP010000015.1:0-63673 GCF_963525155.1 uncultured Rhodococcus sp. | reverse complement strand
CCCCGACTGTCCATGCCGAAAGTTTAATCGAACAAAGTTTCGAACACAAGAGAATGCTGGATCGAAAATTGCTGCTATCAAATCGATTTCGACATTTCGGACATTCGGTTATAGGCGGGTCGCCGACGTAGTCCACGTGGGCCGACGAGTGCGAGCGCCACCATCAATCCGGAGCACAACAGCATCACGGCAGTCTCGATGAACTGAAATTGCCAGTACCGGCTCTGTGGGTGATAGATCACGGCATAGTGATCGATTCCCTGTTCTCGAAGGCAGTTGTCGACCTCGAGGTCTTGCTGCTTGCGATCGGAATTGTCTGAGCCCCAGCACATTGTGTAATCGGCGTCGATCATGTTGCCATCCGTATCGGCGAAGCCGGCACCGATGACCCACCTCGAGTCGAGATTTTCATACGGCGACGGTGCATATTCCGCTGCACGTGCCAGTCCGTCGATGGGTTGCACTTCAGTGTCGGGGGCCAAGTAATGTTCGCGCATCGTCGCGCTCAGTGCGACGGGCACGATCAAGAACGCGAGAAGAGTCATGACCATCGCGAAGACGGTGTTGCGGATGAGCAATGCGGCTGCGCTGCCGGTAGTCATCGCTAAAAAGGTGTAGGCGCCGACGACGATTCCCGTCGTCTGAAAATTGGGGAATTCCATCAAGGAAAACGAGGTGGCTTCATTTGTTGCCGCCTGTCCCCGGCCAAGCGTATGGGTCCAGCCGAGCACCAGGCCCAGGACTGCCATCGCAAGGGTGATGGGAACGAAGACCACCAGGGCCCGCAAGAAATACCATCGAACAAGGCTGGTGGACTCGAGAAAATCGAGGTTTTCGGGACCCTGCTCGAAGTCTCGGGCGAATGTGGTGACGCCGACCAGCATTCCTGAGGCGAACGGTAGTAGGAGTACGAGAAGCGTCGTCAAGGTGAGAGCGGTGTCGGCACGGCAACCGCCACCTCCGTCGTACCAGCGTGAGCAGATGTCGCCGAAGTCCCAACTCTCGCCCGAACGCTGAACGAACCAACCTGAAATCGCCGTTGTCAGGATCAGAAGGAATATCACCACCGATGACCATACGATCTGCCCTCGGCATTGCCGCCAGGTCGCGCACATCATCGGCGAATGCAGCTCGGTGAAGTGTGTATGCGTCTCATGATGAAACAATACTGTCCGTTTGACGATTCGCACTGATTGCGAAAGCCGATACCCCGGACCTGCTCCGAGGTATCGGCCTGAGGTCAGAGGCAGAAGAAACTGAGGGAACTGATTGCCGCGTTCTGCTCGAGTTGGCCGGCATCTCCGACGTTGCCGGCGGCGACTGACAGATCTTGAAGGGAGAGAATAGCGTCCATTGTCATTTCCTTTGTTGATCGGCACGTTTACCGATGGATTTGATCGATCGAATTGTCTTGCGGTGCTGATTCCATTTCAGGTTTTTGGCCTGATGCTTCTGTGCTCCAATCTTCCGAGGTGATAACTTTCCGAACAACTAGGCGATGTGGCAGGTCGACGCGCACATCAGTGGAAACGACTGTCGGGCAGGTGCCGAGCCGGTATGTCGGAGCAACGCCAGTATTCCTGCAGATCCGGTTGCCCAGTCTGTCGAGAGTCTCAGGTTCTGTTCACCTGGAAAGTGCAGGCCTCCTGCGTGATTGAGGCTGTGCAAGCCCAGAAGCTGAAACTGCTGTGCAAGCGTCTGTTCACAATCGGCGCCGGCGTATGGAGTCTTGGAGAGTTCGCTGAGGAACAGAATCAGCCCGGCTCGCCCGTTGAGTAGTCCGGCTTGGGCAGTGAATTCGACTGTGGCGGCGCGGGATATCGCACGCACCGCAGCTGCGTAACGCGGTTCGTCGACATGGCGCAGAAGTTGAAGAAGTACCAGGCCCACACCGGCAGACCCGGATCCGAGATACGGCATCGTCCGGCGCTCCTCTCTCAGTTGCATCGACCCGTCAGGGCACATCGACATCACAGACAGATCGATGTCGACGAGCTGGCGTGCGTGTTCCAGCGATCGAGGATCACCACTCAGTTCGTAGTGGCGAGTCCAGAACAGTGCTTGTCCGCTCGGTCCCCGTATCAGCCCACCGCGGCCGGCCACTGCCCAAGACGCCCCGTCGGTGTTGCGGACATGCGCGCAAGCAGCTGAAATTCGTTCGCGCAGAGTTTCAGTCACGACGGCGAGAGTGGGTGACACGATCGGCCGTGAAACCGATTCCTCGAGTAGGAGGCAACCGATGCCGGAAAGGCCGTCGAAGAGGCTGGAGTCGAGCTCGTCGAGTGGAGCTTTGCACAAAGTCTCGACCCATCTGTCGGCAGTCGAGGCTCGCCCTAGTTGCCGAAAGGTATGCACCGCACCCGCGAGCCCGTCGAAGAAGCCGAACTTTGGTTGAGTATCCGAATCAACTTGATGTTCAGTCCATTCCAGAACTGACTCCAAGGTGTCTGCGGGAAGTACATCGGCGAGCAGGTTTCCGCACGAGCCGTGAGCAATGCCGTAGCCGTTCACTTCGAACTGGGCGATGTCACCGGGAAAGAGTCGATCAGGGCGGGAGAGATCAAGCGAGGCGAGGATGCCGCAGCGCAATCGAGCGGCCGCCCGTTGCAGGTTTTCCCCGGGCGACGTGTCCCAACGATGCGGGCGATTCTCCGGCGCCGGCGCCTGTACGTCGAGCATCGAATAGAGCGAGGCACCGAAGGCACGAGGAAGATCGAATCGAGACACCGCATAGTCGATGAGTTCGGGAATCTTGTTGCGATCGAGAGGGAACAATGTCGTAAGTGGGACAAAGAGTCCCAGCTCGATGCATCCCAACGAGTATCGATCCGCCGCGATTCCTGTCAACTGTCGAGGTGCTGTGTATCCGGGGGCTCCGGTGGACCGGGGCGGATGCTCGTCGATGTTGTGGGCCATCTCGAAGTCGATGATCCGAATACCGGACGGTGAGCACATGACGTTGCCAGGGTGAAGATCGGCATGAACGATTCCGGCGTTGTGGAAGCTCTCGACTGCGGTAGTCAACTGTTGTGCAATGTCGAGTGCCCAGGTTCTGTATTCCGTTCGGGAACTGAGTGTCTGGTCCGCGCGTATCAGTGGGTGGCGGAGCGCAACTTCCTGATTCAGGGGAGTGCCGGCAGCGCGCTCGGTGACAAGGAAGTGGTGTCCCTCGCGCTCGAACAACCTGATCGCAGAAGGTGCGTACGGGTTGTCGGCAAGGTGAGTCAACTTGTCGTACTCGTTACGGATGCGGTCGATTGCGTACCGGCCGTTGGCGTCCGGGGCGGTAAAGGGACGGCCTTCTTTGATGACCAGATCGATGCCGGCGTCGTCGAATGCGGAGTAGATCCCCCCGCTGTTGCTGAAGTGCAGGGCTTCAGTGATCGAATAGGGGAATTCGTCATGTGATTTCAGCTTGTCTTGCTGCGCGCGAACGAAGTCCGGGATTTGTACCCAGTCCGGAGTTCTGAAGGAAGTGCCGCGCACATCGGGTTCGAGCGATCCGTCAGGACGCCGAATTGCCGGGACGCGATCGCCGAATGAATCGTAGGTCTGCATGGGCAGATACGCGCCGTACCGTAAGTAGAGCGGTCCCCGGTTCCATCGCACATCGCTGAGGATGTACGGCCCGTCGGCACCGGCGACAAGCTTGTCCAGTTCGGTGATGACACGTTGTGTGGCAACACCATCCGCCGGATAGATCGTGATGAATTTTCCGCTGGAAGTTCGATTGGCCTGCTTGCTGTTGGACAACATGAGGTCTGCTGCCGTCCGAAGAAATTTGAACGGCACATGATTGTGACCGCAATACACGGAAACGGTATCGAGCAGCTCCTGCGCGTTGGCTCGGGTAGCGGAGCAGTGAATCTTCCATCCTTGTTCTGGCAGCAGACCGTCGGGCGGTTGGAAGTAGTTCCACGGTCCACTTTGGGGACCGCGCCGCCAGAGCGACCAATCCACCGACTTCGCGGGGATAAAGTGCTGGTCAGTTGATGTATCTGGTCGGGTGACCGTTCTGATTCGGTCGTAGAAATGCGGGTCGGCACGCGTGAAGGCAACGTATCGCAGGTCCACGCCAAACCTCCCGGTCAGTCCCCCTGCGGTTGTCATCGATTGGTGCCACGCCCCGAATCCCCTGTGGCTTGGATTGCTTGTGGCGGAAGGTTATCCGATTCCGGACATTTCGGGCGAAGATTGAAAACCTATCATTCGAAAGTACTAATGAAGGGTGTGGGCCAGGCGAGGTCACTGATCGCCCAGCTTTTAGTCGGCCACATTTGTTTCGAGTTCGGAGGCCCCCTCTTGACGAGGGGATCAAGTCGGTGGTAGTTCTTTAGCGAGCGCTAAGTCAGGGTGCTCCCTCGATCTCGGTCCGGTGCCCGGCGCCACGAAACTCGGGTGCCGGACCGCCCCAGCAATGCACGTCCTCGAAGGGAACGAAGATGACCAAGGCAGTGATCGTCGATGTAGTCCGGATCGCGTCAGGCAAGGGCAAGCCGGGCGGAGCACTGTCCGGGACGCACCCTGTCGAACTGATGGCCCACGTTCTGCGTTCCATCACCTCGCGAAACGGCCTCGACCCCGCCCTGGTGGACGACGTGATCGGCGGTTGCGTCGGACAAGCCGGTGAGCAGGCACTCAACATCACCCGCAGCGCGGTCCTCTCGGCCGGATTCCCCGAGTCGGTACCCGCCACCACGATCGATCGCCAGTGCGGATCAAGTCAGCAAGCTGCGCACTTTGCGGCGCAGGGCGTGATCGCCGGGGCCTACGACATCGTGATCGCGGCGGGCGTCGAATCCATGAGTCGTGTCCCGATGGGCACTACGACGATGGGGAAGGATGCTTCCGGTCCGGGCGTCGCGGCTCGCTACCCCGAAGGCCTGGTCAACCAGGGCATCTCCGCGGAGTTGATCACCGCGAAGTGGAAGTTCGACCGCGACGCTCTCGACGCATTTGCTGCGCAGTCCCACCAGCGGGCCGCGGAGGCGGCGGCGAAGGGGCTCTTCGACAAGGAGATTCTGCCGATCTCGGTGACCAACGCCGCCGGTGAGACCGTCTCGCATACCGTCGACGAGACGGTTCGCGCGTCTACTACCGCCGAGGGACTCGCCGGCTTGAAGCCGTCGTTCTACTCGGAGAAGTACGCGCAGCGCTTCCCCGAGGCGCAGTGGTCGATCACTCCCGGTAACTCGTCGCCGCTCACCGACGGCGCGTCCGCAGCACTGATCATGAGCGAAGAAATGGCGTCGAAGCTGGGGCTGACCCCGCGAGCTCGTTTCCACTCCTTCTCCGTTGCGGGCGATGACCCGATCTTCATGCTCACCGCGCCCATCCCGGCCACCCACAAGGTGCTCGCTCGCGCCGGTCTGAGCATCGACGACATCGATACCTACGAGGTCAACGAAGCCTTCGCTCCCGTTCCACTCGCCTGGGCTCACGAGTTCGGCGCCGACCCGGCAAAGCTCAACCCGTGGGGCGGCGCGATTGCACTCGGCCATGCCCTGGGGTCCTCGGGTACTCGCCTGCTGACCACGATGGTCAACCACCTCGAGGCCACCGGCGGACGCTACGGATTGCAGACCATGTGCGAGGGCGCCGGCATGGCCAACGCCACAATCATCGAACGCATCTGAAACACATAACCTTTCGAAAGGAACTCTCATGATCGTCAACGACAGCGTCGCCGTCGTCACCGGTGGAGCATCCGGCCTCGGCCTGGCTACGACCAAAGCCCTTCTTGCCGACGGTGCCAGCGTCGTCATCATCGACCTTCCGTCGTCCAACGGTGAAGCCATCGCCAAGGAACTTGGCGACCGGGTCCGCTTCGCGGCTGCAGACGTCACCGACGAGGCTGCGGTCACCGCGGCACTCGACGTGGCCGAGTCCCTCGGACCCCTGCGCGTGGCAGTCAACTGCGCCGGAATCGGCAACGCAGTCAAGACGGTCAGCAAGAAGGGCGCTTTCCCGCTCGACGCGTTCAAGAAGGTCATCGACGTCAATCTGATCGGCACCTTCAACGTCCTTCGTCTTGCTGCGGAACGTATTTCGAAGACCGAGCCGATCGACGGTGAACGCGGCGTCATCATCAACACCGGTTCGGTCGCAGCGTATGACGGCCAGATCGGGCAGGCTGCGTACTCCGCGTCGAAGGGTGGCGTCGTCGGTATGACGCTTCCCATCGCCCGTGACCTCGCGTCGCTGCTGATCCGCGTCAACACCATTGCACCCGGCTTGTTCAAGACCCCGTTGCTGGCCGGACTGCCCGAAGCAGCCCAGGCGTCGTTGGGTCAGCAGGTGCCTCACCCCTCTCGCCTGGGTGATCCCAGCGAGTACGGCGCGCTTGCTGCGCACATCGTTTCCAACCCCATGCTCAATGGTGAGACGATACGCCTCGACGGTGCAATCCGTATGGCACCGCGGTAATTTCGGCTATCACATGACTGGCGAGGTGGAGTCGGTGAGCTCGGTGGCAGTGGACTGGAGGTCCTTCCCGCCGCTGGTGATGACCGACATCCTGACGGCTTCGCTCGAACTGTTCGACGAGAATGGTTACCACGGCACGACGGTGCGCCAGATTGCCAATCGTGTCGGGGTAACCGTTCCCGCGCTCTACTATCACCACGCGAACAAAGAGGCAGTTCTCGTCGCTTTGTTCGAGGTCTCGATGAGTGAGCTGAATACCAGAACCGAAGCGGCAGAAGCGGAGGCCGGCGAAAATCCGGTACGACGCTTCGCCTTGGTGGTGGAGGCGATTGTTCTCTATATGACCCACCGGTCGCGGCATGCTGCGTTGGACACCGAGATCCGGCATGTCTCACCGGAAAGTCGAAGTCGGTACGCCGCCAGTCGTAAGCGGCTCGAGTTGCTGATGCGCAGGATCGTCGACGACGGTGTGGCATCGGGAGATTTCGCGGTCACCGATACCGAAGAGACCGTCCGGGCAATACTCGGTATGGCGCAGTCACTGCCGCGTTGGTTCCAGACCGGCGGTCCGATGTCACCGTCGCAATTGGCGGAGAAGTACGTCGATATCGCTTTTCACACGGTCGGATATCGGCCGTAACGTGCATCGCTCGTGAACGACGGGGGGCAACAGGCCGAAAACCTGTTGCCCACCTTCAGTATTCATACTTCGGCATTCACTCGGTGTCAGAGTCGCGTAACTTCGAGTCCGCCCTCGTGGTAGTCGGCGCGAAGGCGTTTCTTGTCGAACTTGCCGACGCTCGTCTTCGGGACTTCCTGGACCACGGCCCAGTTCTCGGGCAGCTGCCACTTGGCAACCTTGTCCGAAAGGTACTGTTGCAGTTCGGACATGGTGGTTTCGGAACCGGCGCGAAGGACAACCGCAACCAACGGGCGCTCGTCCCACTTCTCGTCCGGCACGCCGATGACGGCAGCTTCGGTGACGTCGGGGTGACCCATGACGGCGTTCTCGAGGTCGACCGAGGAGATCCATTCGCCGCCGGACTTGATGATGTCCTTGGAGCGGTCGGACAGGCTCAGGAAGCCGTCGGCCGTGATGGATCCGACGTCACCGGTCTTGAGCCAGCCGTCGTTGAACTTGTCTTCCGCGTCGACGCCGTAGTACGACCCGGTGATCCAAGGGCCGCGCACTTCGAGCTCACCGACGGAAACTCCGTCGTGTGCAACAACTTTGCCGTCGTCGTCGATGAGTCGTGCCTCGACGGATGCCGGGAAGCGGCCCTGAGAGTAGCGGTACTTCCACATCGCGTCGCCGGTGACACCGGCCGGCGGGCGGGCAACGGATCCGAGCGGGGAGGTTTCGGTCATGCCCCAGGCATGCAGGACCGAGACGTTGTGATCGGCTTCGAATGCGTGCATGAGGGCCGGCGGTACCGCGGACCCACCGATCAGAACCTCGCGCATCGAGGAGATGTCCTGCGGGTTCTGCTCGAGGTAGAGGTGCAGGCCCTGCCAGATGGTGGGGACGGCTGCGGCGAACGTCGGCTTCTCGCTGGCGATGATCGCAGCCAACGGGGCAGGCTGGAGGAAGCGGTCGGGCATGATCAGCGAAGCACCGATCATGAATGCGGCGTAGGGAAGTCCCCACGACATGGCGTGGAACTGAGGCACCACGGCGAGTGCACGATCGCCCTGCGCGAGGTTGGGGCCGTCGCTCATGCAGACCTGCATGGAGTGCAGGTAGATCGAACGGTGGGAGTAGACGACGCCCTTGGGGTCACCTGTGGTGCCGGACGTGTAACACATTGCGGCAGCGCTCAGTTCGTCAACCTCGGGCCAGTCGAACTCGGTGGGCTGATCGGCGATCAAGCCCTCGTAGGTGTGAACCTGCACTCCCTCGGGAGCTTCGAGTCCTGCAGTGGAGGAGCCGGTGACGACGATGTGCTTGACGGTGGTCAGCGACGGAAGCTGCGGAGAGAGAAGCGGAATCAGAGACGGGTCGACGATGATCACGCGGTCCTCGGCGTGATTGGCGACATGGATCAACTGCTCGGGGAACAGACGAATGTTCAGGGTGTGGAGCACAGCGCCCATCGAGGGGATCGCCAGGTACGCCTCGAGGTGCTCGGAGTTGTTCCACATGAACGTGGCGACTCGCTCGTCGCCCTCGACGCCGAGCCCGCGCAGGGCGTGCGCAAGCTGAGCACAGCGCTTGCCGACGTCAGCGTAGGACACACGGCGCGGGCCGGACTCGGTCCACGTGACAACCTCGGAGGCGCCGTGAACGGAGGCACCGTGGCGGAGAAGTTGAGCAATGGAGAGGGGGGCGTCTTGCATGGTGCTCAGCATGGGCTGCTCCTGTGTGGTGTGTGAGACCGGTGCTTTTGCCCACGGGTCGTCACAAACGATGTGCTGTGGCTGCCAGATTAGTCACAGCCCCGAAGTGCTCGCTAGTGACCCACTGCACTGGCGAAGAACCACGCTATGAGTAGCGCTCCCGGATCGACTACTCCGCGAGCGGCTTCGCCCACATAACTTGCACGTCCGCGGTTCGCGAGCATGGTTTCGGTCGACTCCGCCCCGGCCGCTGCGGCTTCCGCTGCGCTCGCCAGCGCAGCATCTCGATCGGCTTCCGAGCTCACGGATTGCTCCAACGACTCGACCGCCGGAACTATCGCGTCGACCATCGTCTTGTCGCCGACGCGTGCGCCGCCGAGCGAGGTGATGTTGTCGAGTCCCGCTCGCGCTGCAGCCGCGATCGCGCCGAGGTCGAGTTCGGAGTCCGCCGAGTCTGCGGCAACGCGGAAGAAATGCCGGAACCAGATGCCGAACAATGCGCCGGAGGTGCCACCGGCGTGGCCGAGGTACGCCTGTGAGACTGCATCGAATATCGTTGCGGTGGAGTACGTGTCACGGATCGCCGAGATGTCGAGTTGATCCAGTGCGGCCACCATGTTGGTCCCGAAATCGCCGTCGCCCGCTCGTCGGTCGAGATCGGTCAGTGCCGGTTCCTGATCCAGTACCTTCTCGGCCCAGTCTGCAATCCAGCTTCCGACGAAGCTGCTTTCGGCGGTGCGTGAGGTGTCGGGTGTGAATGTGGGACCGAAAGATTCGCGCGTGCCCATGCCGGGGTACTCACGCGCTATAGCATTCGGCCAGGCGGGCGCTTTTGTTGGTGCGTCCCATAATTCGAGGATTTCTTTGTCTGTGCGAACAAGGGTGATGGACGCGCCTGCCATGTTCAATGCAGTGACGAAGGTTCCGATCAGTGTCCGCTCGATGTGAATTCCCTGTTCGTCCAGATAATCTCCGAGTTCGGCGAACAGTAGTTGCAACTCCAGCGGGTGGGTGGCGCCGAGACCGTTGACGACGGCGATGACGCGGTCACCTTCGGCGAGGCTCAGGGACTTGATGATCGGGTCCGTCAGCCGCCGCACCAATTCCGGTGCGGGCAGGGCGTCCACGCGTTCTGTGCCGCGTTCGCCGTGGATGCCGATACCGAGTTCCATCTGACCCGCCGGCAAGTCGAACGACGGCTCGTCAGCCCCCGGCAAAGTGCATGGGCGAAGGGCGACGGCCATGCTCCGAGCGGAGTGCGCGACGTGTTGTCCGATCCGGGTCACCTCGGCCAGGTCGTCGCCGCGGGCGGCGGATGCGCCGCAGACCTTCTCCACCACGATGGTTGCCGCAGTACCGCGTCGCCCCGGGCCACTGCCGTCTGGGCGTTCGGTCGCGACGTCGTCGTCGACCAGGACGACGTCCGTATCGATCTTGTCCTCGCGTAGCAACTCTCGGGCGATACCGAAGTTCATCACGTCGCCGGTGTAGTTCTTCACGATGTGAAGGACGCCGCCGCCGGCGTCGGCAGCCTTGGATCCCTCGTGGATCTGAAGTGCATTGGGTGAGCTGAAGACCAATCCGGGGCAGACGGCTGTGAGCATTCCTTCGCCGATGAATCCGGCGTGCATGGGTTCGTGGCCTGAACCGCCGCCGGAGACGAGCGCGACCCGTCCGCGGGGAAGTGGCCTTGCGCGTGTGAGGTACCCAGGGTCGGGATTCCACGCGATGTCGTCGGTGGATGCGATCAAACCACGGAGTGCGTCGGGAACAAATGTCTTTGCGCTGCGCATGAACATCACTTCAGAGTAGGTCTAACGTCGACTTCGGGCACGGATCACGATCGACGAGAGGTGGACGGCGTGAAATTGGGGTTGGTACTTGCCGGCGGCGGCGTTGCGGGAATCGCCTGGGAAACAGGTTTTCTGTTGGGCCTTCAGGACAAATCACCGGACACTGCCGCTGCGCTGCTGACGGCGGACGTGTTGATCGGCACTTCCGCAGGTTCCACGGTGAGCGCTCAGATAGCGAGCGGCGTGACACTGCAAGAACTTTTCGACGCACAAACAGCGGAGGCGACCGGCGAAATCGACCCGAAGGTCGATGTCGAGGTACTCGGTCAGATGTTCGTCGACGCGATCGCAGGATCGCAGGACCGGGCCGAGCAGCTCCGTTTGCTCGGCGAAGCAGCGATGAGAGCCGATACCGTCGAACCTGCCTTGCGTCGCGCGGTCATCGAGGCGAGGCTGCCCAATCGGTTGTGGCCCGACCGGGAGTTGCGCATCCCGGCGATCAACGCACAGACCGGTGAGTTGAGGGTGTTCGGCAACGATGACGGCGTAGAACTGATCGACGCAGTCGGAGCAAGTTGCGCCGTACCAGGGGTGTGGCCGGTAGTCGTGATCGAGGGCGAGCGGTACATGGACGGCGGAATGGCGAGTGGCTCGAATGTTCATCTGGCTGCCGACTGCGATGTGGTCGTGGTTCTTTCACCCGCAGCCGACCCCGCCCCGAATCTTCTGGGCGGCAGTCTACGAGAGGAAATCGACGTGATGACGCCCTTGCCCGTGCTGCCTGTCTTCGCCGACGACGCCGTCGTCGAAGCGATCGGAACGAACTCGCTTTCACCGACAACCAGGCGCCCCGCAGCCGAACTCGGCCGCGAACAGGGCCGTCGAACCGCCGACGAGATCGCCGCGTTTCTGGTGACGGCATGAGTACCGCACGGATTGCTGTCGTCCTGCGCCCGGAACAGCCCCCGGAGGACCTGGTCAGCCATGCGAAGTATGCCGACGAGTGCGGTATCGGTGAGGTCTGGTTGTGGGAAGACTGCTTCTTCGGCGGAGGAATAGCCACTGCTGCAGCTGTATTGGCTGCAAGTGAGCGTCTGGGAGTAGCGATTGGCGTGCTGCCGACCCCGATGCGCAACACCGCGATCACGGCGATGGAGATTTCGGCGCTGGCCAGAGTTCATCCGGATCGACTGCGGGTTGGCTTCGGTCACGGCGTTCAGAGTTGGATGCGGCAGATCGGGGCCAAAGCCGAATCGCCGTTGACTCTCCTGCGGGAGCAGTTCAGAGCAGTCGAGCGGCTACTGCGCGGTGAGTCGGTGACGGTGTCCGGTCGATACGTGAATCTCACGGACGTCACGCTGGCGTGGCCACCGGAGACGGTGCCGCAGTTGCTCGTCGGCGCCACGGGGCCAAAGACTTTGGCGCTCAGTGGCGAGTTGGCGCAGGGCACCGTGCTCTCGGGTGGGACGACCCCGGACGGCGTGCGTCGGGCGATCGCTCACATCGGGGCGTCGGATCACGAGGTCGTCGTCTACGTCATCTGTGCTTTCGGTTCCGGCGGTCGTGAGCGCGCCCTTGCCGAGGCCGCAGCGTCCGGTAGCGAGTCGCCGGAGGATGCGATTGCCGTGGGCAACGCGGCCGAAGTCGCGGCAGCAGCACGGCGATGGGTTGCAGCAGGTGCACCCACCGTGGTACTCCAACCGACTGTTGACGAGCCGGATGTCCGCGAGTTCATTCGCTTTGTCGCGCAGGAGGTTCAACCCCTGGTGGCGTAGTTCAGAAGGTTACTCTGGACAGAACCGCGTCGATGTCGGCAGTGCTCACGTCGCGATGTGTCACGAACCGAACCTTCCCGGCAACGGTGACCGCGCCGACATCGACAGCGGCGAGCTGAGCAACGGTGACCGACGGATCGGCTGTCGCGGCCAGAACGATGTTGGTGGCAGGTTCGTCGACGGCCCAACCGCGTTCACGAAGCCCCGACGCGAGGCGCTGCGCGTTGTCGTGATCGTCGGAGAGGCGAGCTTGTGAGCGCAACGCGACGATGCCGGCTGCGGCCAGCACTCCGCCCTGACGAACGCCGCCGCCGAGCATCTTGCGGATCCTTCGGGCTTCGGTGATCAATTCGGGTGATGCGGCGAGTATCGAGCCGACCGGCGCACCGAGTCCCTTACTCAGGCACACCTGAACGGTATCGGCGCCGGAAGTCAATTCGGTGGGCGAAACATCGAGTGCAGCAGCGGCATTCCAGAGACGGGCGCCGTCGAGGTGAATCTTCAAGCCGCGTGATCGCGCTGCGTCGACCAGCTTCGTCCATTCGGTCGGATTCATGACGGCACCGCCGGCGAAGTTATGAGTGTTCTCGAGACAGAGCAGCGTGGTGTTCAACGCGAAGTACGGGCCGGGGGAGCCCGCCGCCTTCACGACAGTCTTGGGGGTGGGACGTCCGGGTCCGCCGTCGTGCGGCAACGCCATCGGCATTCCCTGGGCGAGCCAGGCAGCGGTGCCCAATTCGAAGCCCAAGACGTGAGAGTGTTCCGGTGCCAGAAACTGATCGCCGCGGTGAAGGTGCAGCATCAGCGCAATCAGGTTGCCCATCGATCCGCTCGGCACCCACAGTGCCGCCGGTAAACCCAGAGTGTGCGCCACCTCTTCCTCGAGCGCCGCCATGGTCGGGTCGTGATCGAGGACGTCGTCACCGACCTCGGCGTCGGCCATCGCCTTCCGCATCTCCGCATCAGGCTTGGTGACGGTGTCCGAGCGTAGGTCGATGTACGACGAAGTCATGGCTCATTCGATCAAGCCGCGTGTTCCGGCGTCAAACCGCGGTATTTCCAGGACGGCTCTTCCGGCCTGATAAATCGATATCGCTGAGGATGCCTTCCGTGTGATGATGAGCGCCGGCAATCGCCGGTGACGAGAACAAGAAGTGGAAGGGGACAGGCATGCGCGACTGGAAGCAAGCGTTGCACCTGCGCGGGCACTCACCCCGCGGTATTTCCCATCCCGCATTCGGGGAACAGAGCGGCGCTGGATATATGCCGTTCCCCATTTCTTGCATTTGCTCCTGACCCGCCTTCGTGTCGAGGAGTTTCACTCCTCGACACGAACTGAGAACTCTCATGCGGAACCCGAACCGCGCACTTGCTCACAGTTGGATGAACCGCCCCGTCCGGGTACTCAACGCCACGTACGAGTACCTCGGTGAAGTGAGCGCCGATCGTGCGGTCGTCCTGATCGCCACCGGCTCCGCGCAGTCCACCGAAGACGTGACCCCGATATTTCCGGTGCGCTCCAAGCACGTCGAAATCCCACTGCCGAGGACGATCCTGCTCGCCGAGTACGTGTACGTTGCTCACCGGGTGACGGTCACCGATTCCAGTCGGGCCACTTTTGCCGGTGTCTTCGACCGGGACGGTCGTCGATGTGCGTACTGCGCCGCCCGGGCAACGACCATCGACCATGTCCAGCCGCGGAGCCGTAACGGGCCCAACACGTGGGGAAATCTGGTGGCGTGCTGCAGTTCCTGCAATCAGCGCAAGGCGGATCGCACTCCGGCCGAGGCCGGTATGCGTCTGCTGTGGGAGCCGAAGGCACCTCGGCGCATCGAGAAAGTGCAGCAGGAGATCTGGCGTGAATTGAGTCGGACGTGACAGTCGAAGGGAGCCAGTGATGTGCGCTGACGAAATCTCCAATTTGGCTGAGCTTTTGCCGATCTCGGACGACCGGACGTGGTGGCAGGCGGAATGCCGAGGAGACCCCGAGCCGGACCGGTGGTTTCCCTTTCCGTCCGAGGGATACGACTACGCGACCGACGTGTGCAACAGGTGCCCGATTGCGGAATCGTGTCGCGAATTCGCCTCTGCCACTGGCCAGACCGGAATCTGGGGAGGAGTGAAGTTCGAGCAGGGCAGGATCGTCGCGGCGTGAGGGATCAGATTCCCGGCTCCGCGGCGATCGTACCGGCCGATACCGCCCGGCACAGAGCGTCGTGGTCACGTTCGGTTTGATCGGCGTAGAGCCGAGCAAACCGGGTGAGGGCGGTATCGACCGCGTCCGAGGTTCCCAGGTAACCGGAAATCAGTGACGCGCCGCTGGTTCGTGCATGCCCCTTGGCCAGTAGGCGGCCGCAGATCGCGACGTAATCGGTCAGCGCTGCGGCGTCGATATTGTTCAGGTCCACAGAACCTTTCATGTTCCGGAACTGACGGACGTAGTACTGGCGGTCGTCCACGGTGCACCAACCGAGCAGTGGATCACTGACCGTCTGGAGAGCTTGCTGGTATTCCGCGACGCGTCGTCCTTGGTGGTCGTGCCAGGCCGAGTCGCCGTGCACGAAGGGCGCAACTACGGATCGGCGAGCCTGTTTGAGCTGCAAGAAGATGACGTCGTCCGGGATGCTCCCTTCGCACAGGGCGACATAGGCGCGCAGAGCGACACTCCCGACTCCGACAACCCGGTGCGCGACGTCGATGACGTTGTATCCCGAGACGACTCGGCGCCAGTGTGGTGCAAGGGTTTCGAGATACTCGTCCAGACCCTCCAGGAGGAAGTCGGTGTCCTGCGGCGTGAGTCGTGTTGTGAGCGGCGGGTTCTCGACCAACTGGCGCCGTCCGTGATCCTCGACGGTGAACCGCGGCACCGCATGGTCACTCGTACGCCGCCGGGCGCGCTCCGCGGCGCGCCTGATCTCGGCCAGCAACCCAGGATCTGTGACGTGGTCGGTGAGTCCGTCGAGATCGACCCGGTCGAAGGAGCGATCGAACAGTGGACGCTCGGACAGCTTCGCCAAGTGGAGGCGATACGCGGACACACACGAGGTTGTTGCTGTTTCGCATTGAGCTTCGGTGAGACCGTTCTGCCGACCGGCCACCCAGATGCTCGCAGCCAGCCTTCGTAGATCCCATTCCCAGGGGCCGGGATGTGCTTCGTCGAAATCGTTGAGGTCTATGACAAGTTCGCGTTCCGGAGATCCGTAGAACCCGAAGTTTCCGACGTGCGCATCTCCACAGATGACGGGAGTGATGCCGGTGGACGGCAGCTGCGCCATGTCCTCTGCCATCAATCCCGCGGTACCGCGCAGGAATCCGTATGGCGAAGCGACCATTCGCCCCACACGGATCGGAACCAACCAGTCGAGTCTTCCCTCGTGTGCCGTGTTGACCTGATCGACCGGGTCACGTCGATCGGGTGGGGGCGTCCAGTCGCCGAGCGACGATCGCGCCACTCGCTTGCGCAGGCCTTTCCCGATCTTGCGACGCTCACTGCGGGGCGTCTGACGCGCCCGCAAAGTCGCCCTGCCGTCCGGTTCGTTCTCGAGAGCCAGCTGACCGGCAGGCCTGTTCAGCGGGTCCATGTCGGGCTCTCTTTCGTCGGGCGTGCGAAACTCGCGCTCGATCTTATGCCCGCCGGATTGTGCGCCGCGCGACGAGTTCCCTAACTACCCGCCTGGGCAATCAACTCGACAGCGCGGTCGGCGCACAGTTCCGGATCCGGCATTCTCCCGATACCGAGGCATTCGACAACGGCGAACGACGCATCCGGTGTGGTTTCCACGCCGAGCGCCCACCCGAAGTAGTGATTCCAGGCGAGTACGGCTCGGTGGCCACTGTGCTGCGGAATCTCGCTGCCCAGAACGAGTACTGCGTCGAACGCGGGGCCGTCGCACCAGATGACCGATTCGGCGAAGGTGGAGCTGGCGACGGCGACTACGTACCTGTGACAAGTCGATTCACTCGGAATGGCGATGTGTGCCCGCATGGTCGCTCCTCCGGCTCGGTTGCGATCGGAGGGTTCCCCGTTGCCGGCGCCGAAAAAACGCTTGTCAGATTACGTCCCGGCCACAGATCTACGACGCAGACGGTGCCTGAGATGTTTTTGTGCTGCCCGCGCGACCGAGCGAGTCGAGAGATACTGTTCGGCCGGTATCAACCGGGAACCGAACAAGTAGAACCTTCGGGCTTCGTCGTGGTCGTGGGTGGCCGCGGAGATGAGCAGACGTTCGATCGCGGTGAACTTTCGCCCACCGGCGTAACCACTCATGTAGTCGATGTGATTCGTCATACTCGCTCTGGCGCTACGGTATTCGGTCAATGCAGCGTTCACGTTCCGATGTGAGTCGAGTGTGTCTGCCGGCGTCTCCGTCAGCATGTGCGCGGTCGCATCGACCAGCATCTGAGCGGTCTCGAGTGCCCACGAGCATCCGATACCCCACAACGGGTCGTTGGTTGCCGCAGCGTCGCCGATGAGTGCGAACCCGTTACCTACGGGTTCGGTGAGGGTTGTGGAGAAGTGTTTGGTACCAACGATCTTCCCGACGATGTGCTCTCGCCGAACAAGCGGAGCGCCGGGTAATGCGTTGGCGTACTCGAGGAAAGCAGTAGACAGGTCGTCAGCGAACGAGCCGAGCTTGTCGAGGGCAGGGAAGACGACCAGCACGCTGATTCCGCCGTCGTTGGGGAGCAGATAGGCGACGTCGGGATCCATGAACCACGACAATGACGTTTCTCCGCCGGGTCGTTCGAGTCCGGAGAGTTGGGCGAAATAGCTGAAACGCCCGTTGGATGCAGTCACGGAGTCGCAACGAGCGGATCGTGCGACGGTCGAATCCTTGCCGTCTGCTCCGACGGTCAATCGTGCTCCGACAGTGAAGGCCGAACCCTGTTCGGTGCCGTAGACGCCTGCAGTAGTGCCGTTCTCGGTCAGTAGTCCGGAAACGCGATGCCCGAGAAGAAGGTCGACGTTCGGGTAGTCGTTCGCGAGTTGGCGCAGTAGGGGGTCGAGAGTTTCCCTTCGGACGTTGAACCCAGGTGGCGGTGAGTTCTCTGCGGCATCAGGGGTGATCATTCCCCACGGGGTCCAGAATGTCGGAACGGTTTCCACCATTCCCAGGGCGAGCAGTTTTTCCGTGGCGCCGAGTCGTTGCAAGATCGGGGCACCGCACGGTTGCAGGTGGTGAGTGCACAGGACTTTGTGCGCTCGGATGTCGGAGCGAGCGTCGAGAAGCGCTATCCGCAGACCTTGCTGGGCGTACATGATTGCGGCCGCGCATCCCGCGATGCTCGCGCCGACAATCACAACGTCATACTTTTCCCGTGCCTTCGAAGTCACTCGATCAGCTTAATGCATAAGGTTATAACTTAAATATGACTGGATTCAGTCATCGTGTTCGGGCGTTAAGTCCCGAACTGCGGCCCGGATGGACTGTTCACGAAGTTCGTTCTCTCTGCGCAGTTCACGACGCCGACGCCCGGCCTCGAATCGCTGCCTCGCGATTGTTCCGGTCGGCCGGAGTTGGGGTACCTCAGCCGGTTTCCCGTCGCTTCCCATCGCCACCATCGTGAAATAGCAACTATTGGTGTGTCGAGATTTTCCGAGAAGAATGTCTTCGGTTTCGACTCGAATTCCGATTTCCATCGAGGTGCGCCCGGTGTAATTGACGGAAGCGCTGAACGTGACGAGTTCGCCGACATGCACCGGTTCGCGGAACACCACACGATCCACCGACAGGGTCACGACGTACGTCTGGGCGTATCGACTCGCGCACGCATAGGCGACCTGGTCGAGAAACTTCAGAATCGTTCCGCCGTGAACGTTGCCCGAAAAATTGGACATGTCCGGCGTCATGAGGACGGTCATGGACAAGGTTTGTTTCGATGCTTGCTGCGATGCTTGCTTCAGTTCGGGCAGGGAGTTCGATTCGGACATCGAGCGGGCCTCTTCGGGTCGGTGGACGGTGAAGAGACCGTATCCGGCCAAGAGGGTTACCCGCGCGTTCGGAAGAGCGCGGTGTCAGAGTTCGGGACAGTGCCAACGTGGAGGATGTATTCGCTGGTGGCGACGGGGCCGGCCGCGCTCGACCTGAGATAGGGCTCGAGCGTCGAGCGGAGGTGCGCTGACATCGAAGCCCAATTCCCTGTGCTTCGAACGGCCTCGCGAAAGGTCTTCAACGCCGGTGCCTGGTCGCACAGTTCCTCGACGGGATCCGATCCGGCTGGTAGTTGCCACTCGAGCAGGTGGGAGGCCGAGCTCACCGACTCCAATCCGGCTGCTGCCTTCTCGAATTCGCTCGAGCTCGACCATGTCGTCGGTAGTGGTGTGATGCCATTCCACGCCGAGGCGGCCTCCCGGCGGAGTGCTGCTGCCCACCCGTTCTCCGACCACGTTGCGGCGCAGATCTTTCCGCCTGGCCGGGTCACCCGCATCATCTCTGCGAGGGCAATCGAGGGGTCGGGACAGAAGATGATCCCGAAGATGCTGACGCAGGCGTCGGCACTCGAATTCGGCCAGGGTAAAGACTGCGCATCGCCGATCGTGAAGGTGGGTTGGGTAGTGCCGGGGTGGGGAATCCAGCGTTCGCGTGCGACCTCGAGCTGGCTGGCGGAGAGGTCGAGTGCGTGGACCGTCATGCCTGACTGAGCCGCCGGGAGCGCAAAGTTCCCGGTTCCGGCGCAGACGTCGTACACCGTGCTCACATGCCCGATCGAGCGCAGTGCCTCCGTCGATGCCGGTGAGAGTTGCTCGGCAAGAGGCGAATAGGTCGTACCGTTCCAGTTTCCCCGATTCACGCCAAGCTCCTTTCGACGGCGTCGATGACCGTGTCGAGCGCTGCGCCTGCCGCGTGCGCTGCTTCGTCGGGGTTGCGTTCCTCGATGGCTGCGATCAAGGGTCGGTGCTCGTCGACGTGGAAACCTTGACCGACACTGACTGCGGACAGCGAATCCGTCACGGCGGCAAGGACTCCCCGGTAGACGTCGATCAGTGCGGAATTGTGGGACGCCTCGACGATCGAAAGGTGCAGGGCCATGCCGGCTTCGACAGTGAAGCCGCCGACGTGACCGGGGTGGGCATTCCAGGCTGCATGTATCCGCGCGAGATCTTCGGGGGTGTGGCGCTGCGCTGCAAGTCGCGCGGCTTCGACCTCGAGTCCGCGTCGCAGGCTCAGTACGTCGAGAACGTCACCTCTGGCGAGCCTGCGCCCGAGTAGTCCTTCGACCGGCGACGCCGCCATGACGTACACGCCGCCACCGTGACGTACGGACAGAACTCCGGCGTGTGCAAGCGCCCGTACCGCTTCGCGCATGGTGTTTCGGGCGACTCCCAATTCCTCGACCAGTGCGGTCTCCGGCGGGAGTTTCGATCCGACGGGCCATCGACCGGTCGAGATCGCCTCCTCGATCGCCGCGGCGACGATGTCTACCTTGCGTCCGGAATCGGCCATGTATGTCACCTCGGATAAGTGGGTCAATGACTTGATCGAGGTTAGCGTGCCCGACCAAGTGGGTCAATGACTCGGAAATTACCCGCGTACGTCCAGGCTGCGGGCGTAGTGCTCCTTGAATACCTCGAGATGTGCCCAAGATTCCAAGCCGCTGACACCGTCGATCCCGCGGATTCGTTCGGACAGCGCATGCAGGTCGCTCGAGGAGTTGGCGGCAACCGTCGCGATCACGTCGTATCGTCCGAGGGTCCGGGCGAGGAATTCGATTCCGGGCAGCGACTCGATCTCCGATACCGCGTTGTCGTCCCGTGAGCCCAGATTGACGCCGATGCCCATCGCCAGCGTTCGGCCACCACCTCGCCGCTTGACGACAGCGCCGACGCGCAGTGCCGTGCTCGCGATCAGATGATTGACCCGGTTGCGCACGGCGCTCGGCGACAGTCCGGTGTGTTCGGCCAGCTCGAGAAAGGGCATTCGCCCGTTGCGCTCGAGCAGTTCGATCAACGCGACATCTGTCGAGTCGAGTCGGATATCGGCTTGTAAAGCGGTCTCGGGCATGAAGATTCCCTTGATGACGTCGACGTAGACCAGCGTGCTCACGGATCGAACGCCACGTTGTGAGCGGAGTTCGGCGATGGCACGGTACAGATCGTCGTGACTGGGTACCCGAAGTTCCGCAATCACGTTGTACTGCCCGCTGACTGCCGAGATGTAGACGGCGGCCTCGGATGCGATCAACGCGTCCAGCACCGGGGTCATCGGTCCGGACACTGCGATCGAGACGTGTGCAAGCGCCTTCAATCCGAGAAGTTCGGGGTGTGCGACGGCGACTACGGACACCGTTCCCGAGTCGAGTAGCGCCTGCACTCTGGTGGACACCGCCGCTCGTGGGGCGTCGACCGCCACGGACAGTTCGCGGTACGTCGCTCGCCCGTTGCGCTGAAGTGCGGCAATGAGCTTGGAATCGAGATCGAGCGTCATGGTTGCCCCAACTTTTCCAGAGATTTTTCTGTATGAGCTTCCTATTAGAACAGTCGCATGTGGCCATGGATGATGTGGATAAGTGCAGAAATGCTCGAAAACTCATACAAAAAAGTTGTATACCGCCTGGTCGGAAACTTTGATGCATTGCATAGCTCCAGGTCAGGGCGTAGTTTTCGCTCAACACGCAGTGACCTGCACCACCATCTCGACGAAGGACCACCATGCGCAAGTTGCACACGCACGAAGCCTCGCCTCTCGACGCCACCGCCACGATCTTCACCGGCGCCAAGATTCACACCGTTGACGACAGCACGGTGGGAGCCGAAGCGTTCCTGGTGTTCGGAAACCGCTTTGCAGCGGTGGGAACGCTCGAGGAATGCCGCACCGAGGCGCGTCGGCTGAGCACTCGCACAACCGCGGTGGTCGAACTCGACGGCGCCACCGTCGTCCCCGGCTTCGTCGATCCACATGCACACCCGTTGATGTACGGGCAGATGCTCAGCTGGGTGGACTGTGGGCCGGAGAAGGCACATTCCATCCCCGGAATCATTGCGCTACTTCAGGAAGCGGCGCTCACAGCACCTGCGGGCGTCCCGATTCGCGGATACGGCTACGAGCACCGCAACCTGATCGAAGGGCGTCACCCGCTCAAGGAAGAGCTCGATCAGGTGGCCACCGATCGCGAGGTCTACCTCATGAACGCGAGCGGTCACGGCGGCGTCGTCAACTCCTTCACTTTCGACAAGCACGGTATCGACGCGAGCACCGAGAATCCGGCCGGTGGCGAGTTCTTCCGAGATGAAGACGGCGAACTAACCGGTGAGCTCTCCGACGCCGCGTGCAACATTCTCACCGGCGTCAACGGAGTGAAGGTCGGCCATCACGGCCCCAACTTCCATCTCGAGGACGAGCCGGAAGAGCACCTTCGCCAGCTGTCGGTCGCTCAGGACAAGTTCCTGGCCGGTGGCGTCACCACCATCGGTGACTGCCAGGTGACCCGGCGTGAATTCGACATGTACCTGCGTCTGGCCGAGCAGGATCAGCTCAAGACCCGCGTCAGCATGTACATGCTCAGCCACCTCCTCGATCACGTCATCGACACGGGAATGCACGGAGCCTTCGGCAATTCGCGGCTCGCGTTCGGCGGCATCAAGTTCTACGCCGACGGCACACTCGGAGGCTGGACCGCATACTTCCCCGACGGCTACGTGGGCGACCCGTGCCGCACCGGGCAGCTCTACCACGAGCCGGCGGACTACTCGGAGCTGATTGCCAAGGCACATTCGGTGGGTCTGCAGACCGCCACGCACGCTCAGTCACCGACCGCCATCGACATGGTGCTCGACGCCATCGAAGCAGCGCAGAAGGCTCACCCCGACGCCGACGCTCGTCACCGCATCGAGCATTGCGGACTCCCGACGGCCGAGCAGATCGCAAGGATGAACCTGGCCGGTGTCTACCCGGTGAACCAGCCACAGCACTACTACAACTGGGGCGAGGGCGTGACCGCTGCGATCGGCACTCCGGGCGAGCGGTTCAACCCGCTCGGCGAGTTCATCGCTGCCGAAGTTCCCGTGACCATCAGCTCCGACGCCCCCGTCGCAGAGCCGAAGCCGCTCGAAGCAATTCAGGCAGCCGTTACTCGTGTGACGCGTCAGGGCCATCAGCTCGGCTCCGATACACTCCGCATCACCGCCGACCAGGCATTGCAGGCTCACACCCTCAACGGTGCGCGTGCGCTGGGCCGCGAAGCAGAGCTGGGCAGCATCTCGGTCGGCAAGCGGGCCGACTTCGTCATTCTGGGCGCGGATCCCCTCGAGGTTCCGGCCGACGCGATTGCGCAGATCGAGGTCCGAGAGACCTGGATCGACGGCGAACTCGCACATTCAGGTCATAACCACCTATTGTCGAGCACTTCGACCACCGAGGAAAAGTAATGAACCGAGAGCAACAGATCGTGAAGGCCCGCAAGGCGGGATTTGCAGCCTTCGTCGGTACAACTATCGAGTGGTACGACTTCTACGTGTATGCCACGGCAGCAGCCCTGGTGTTCGGTGACATCTTCTTCCCACCCGGAACCGACCGCCTGACCGGCGTTGCGGCGGCGTTCGCGACATATGCCGTCGGTTTCTTCGCTCGCCCGCTCGGCGGAATCGTGTTCGGCCATGTCGGTGACAAGATGGGCAGGCGCACCGCACTCGTCGTCACGCTGACTCTGATGGGTGCAGGCACCTTCCTCATCGGCATGTTGCCCACTTACGCGTCGATCGGGTTCTGGGCGCCGCTGCTGCTGGTTCTGCTCCGTTTCGTCCAGGGCTTCGCCGTCGGTGGCGAATGGGGCGGCGCGGTCCTGATGGCCGTCGAGCATGCTCCCGAGGACAAGAAGACTTTCTACGGCGGTTTCGCCCAGCTCGGCAATCCTGCGGGTGCTCTTCTGGCCACCGGTTTCTTCAGCATTCTCTCCACCTTCGGCGACGACGCTCTGCGCGAGTGGGCTTGGCGTCTGCCGTTCCTCTGCTCTGCGCTGCTGATTCTGGTGGGCTTGGTCGTTCGCCTCAAGGTCGAAGAGTCTCCGGTGTTCGAGTCTGAGGTGAAGTCCGCGGACGTACCGGAAATGCTGCCGCTCAAGTACGCGCTGGTGACCAACTGGCGCCCGATCGTCCTGGGCATCGGCATTCTGCCCGTCGCAGTCGGCGGCTACTACCTCGTGACGACGTTCATCACGGCGTACGCAACCGATCCCGATGTCGGTTTGTCCGAGACGTTGATTCTCAACGCGCTCAGTGTTGCTGCCGTGGTCGAGTTGATCGCGACTCTCGGAGTGGCGTGGCTCGGCGACAAGGTGGGACGCGTCCGCGTCGTCATCTGGGGTCTTGCTGCGGTCGCCATACTCGCAGCGCCGCAGTTCCTGGTGCTGAAGTCCGGATCCGTGTTCCTGATCTTCCTGACCTTCGCTGTCATGCGACTGGTGCTGGCAGCCACGTACGGTCCGATCGCCGCCGTACTGTCGCAGATGTTCAAGCCCCAGGCTCGTTACACGAGCATCTCGTTGGCGTACCAGGGCGCAGGCGCGATCTTCGGCGGACTGTCCCCGCTGGTGTCGACGCTGATGTACAAGGCAACCGGCAGCATCTGGCCGGTCATCGCACTGCTGATCGGCATGTGCATCCTGAGCATCGTCTGCCTGCTCTTCGCTCCGCAGCACGTGGACGAAGCGACCGATACCGACGGCGTTCCGCAGAACCAGAACCCGCAGGGCCTGAACAAGGAATCCGCTTCTGCCTGACAAGTGAAAACACGAAGCTGGGGCAGTACACGATTTCCGTGTACTGCCCCAGTTGTCGTTTCAGGTCAGTTGTCGTTCAGTGCCTGTTACGCGCCGACGAGATGGCGATGAAAATGATCGCTGCGGCGGTGCGCCTGGCTGAGATTTCTGATCTCACGCAGCCAGAAGTGAGACGCCAGCGCGTTGTTGCTTCCATAGCCGGTGCCGGACGTGTCCTCGTCGATCAGGGCGACAAGCGCTTTGATCAGGCTGGTGACCTTGAGGTTGTTGGTCTGAGAATGTCGGACTAACAGCTCGGCGGCTTCGTCGGTGCTGCAACGGTAGAGGGTGCAGACGATTTCGATGGCGCGCTCGCGGATCCGGCCCGAAGTAGTCGGGATCCGTAGACCGTTTGTCGAGTTGCCGTTCGCCTGGTTGTTCGTGTCGTTGGGGTGAATCATGGTGTTGATCAAGGTATTCCTTTGAACCGCATGGGTTTTGGGCCCGTGCGGTGTGTAGCGCATGTTGATACTGGTGCAGTCGGTACGCGATTGGCGGCGGACTCCGTCGGAGTCTTCGGCCTGGTCAACAATCTGCGGGACTGATGAAAGTGCGTAGTGATCAAAGGCGCGGGTTTGCACCGAACTGGAAGTCTGCCCCTGGAACGAATACTGGAACTGTTGTCCCGGGCGAAGCGACCGGCTGCCTGACTGACGGCTGCCCTCTGATAACCCCACCGTACGTCATGGAGTTGGTTTCAGCTAATCCTTTTGCGGGCGATCGTGCTCACAGTAGGCGGTTTCACCTGCTCAGGGAGTGTTTACGTGGTCGATTATTGCTTGCTTGGTGATAGCCCAGGCGTCGGTCGTCGGGTTGCCGAAGTCGCCGTGGCCGACGCCGGGTAGTTCGATCAGATCGACCACGTCGCCTGCTGCTCGGGCGGCACGGGCATAGCGCCGACTCTGTTCGACCGACACGACCTTGTCTCCGAGTCCGTGGATCACCGTGACGGGGAGGCCGGTGGGGAGGTGCTCGATCGGTGATGCGATGCGGTAGCGATCGGGATGATCGGTAGGCATGCCGCCCAGAAGATTTCGAACAAATCGATCTTTGCCCGCGGTTGCGGCGAGCGTCATGTCGAAGACGCCGGCCATGATCGTCGTCGAGCGAACCGGCACCGAGAGGTTTGGTTCCGGGGCGTCTGCACCCTGTTGGGATCGCGATGCGACCCAGGCGGCAAGTTGTCCACCCGCGGAGTAGCCGGCGATGTGTACACGGCTCAAATCCAGTCGCCCGGAGGCCTTTTCCTGAACGATGCCGGCCAGGGCGTTGGTGGCCGTAACGGTATCGGAGAGCGTGGTCGGCCACCCACCCTGACCGCCGACGCGTCTGTATTCGATGTTCCAGACCGCAATTCCGTACGGGGTCAGGGTTTTTGCCCACGCGCCCGCGTACTCGAGATTGCTCTTCTGGGCCCATCCACCGCCGTGGACGAGTACGACGACCGGCAGGTCACCGTCCGATCCTTCTGGAAGATACAGATCGCCGAAAGTGTCTGCGGCGGCGGCGTAGGCGATGCGGACCGGAGCGACGTCGCGGTCGAGGCCGGTCGCACTGCTGACAGATGCGAGGAGGGCGAGTGTACAGACGAGCACTACGGCGAGATACCCGGCCAAGCGGTCGCGGGAGCGGTGCGCGATGACCTGATTCCTCTCGGCAGGCGACGGACGATAATTCGTAAATCAGTCTATCGGTGCCAGGTGAATTTATGGTGTGAGCGAATGGGCCGTGCTCGCGCGCACGCGGAGTTCGCTACGCGTATAGCTCTGAACTGCGGGTTCGTCACCGTTGACCAGAGCCAACAGCGCATGCACGGCAGCTGCCGCCTGTTCTTGGGGGAAGAAGTCGAATGCGGTGATCGGGGGCTGGGAAACCAGCAGGGCGGGTTCGTCACTG
The DNA here is from genome assembly GCF_963525155.1 of uncultured Rhodococcus sp. NCBI lineage: Bacteria > Bacillati > Actinomycetota > Actinomycetes > Mycobacteriales > Nocardiaceae > Rhodococcus > uncultured Rhodococcus sp. The sequence goes on along the minus strand of NZ_CAURKP010000015.1, from coordinate 37,692 downwards.
TCCTGTGCAATCAAGACGTCACCGGGAATCGACAGCCCGAGATCGAGGGCCGCTCGCGCCGCTGCCGGGGCGCAACCGAGAATCAACGACAGGATCGCGTCAGGCGGAGTCGAGGAGTCGAGGGCCTCGCGGGTGGCCGCATACGCGGCGCCGATGAGGCCTTCGACGGTGCTGGCGCCCGGAAACGACGTCAAATCCTCGCTGGTGCGTGGTGCCACTCCCCGGGCGCGGCACCACTCGAAGTAAGCGAAAGTCGTTGCGCGGGTCCACTCCGAATGCATTCCGGGAGTGAGGACGAGAATGTCCCTTGCGCCACGTTCGGCGAGGTGGTTCAGAAGAGTTTCCGTGGTGGAGACGAGGTCCGGCGAGGTGGAGTATCCGAACTGCCCGGAGTGTCCAGGACCCACTGCGACAGAGGGGATTCCGATCTTCTGCAGAACCTCGACGCGTGGGTCGACGACCATCGGGTCGACGACCAGTACGCCGTCCATCTCGATGCGCCGCAGTCCGTTCGGATCTTTCATCGACGGCAGTAGTAGGAGTGAGTGATCGGCGTGGAATGCAGCCTGGGTCGCGGCGGTCGCCACACGCCCGTACCAGTCGAAATTGAGGTACTCGGCCGATGACAGTTGGTCGGGAGCGGGGAGCATCAGCCCGAGGGTAGCAGTCCGACCCGACCTGAGATTCTGGGCCGACCGATTGGCACGGTATCCAAGGCGGTCGGCAACCTCTTGAACCCGAGCGCGAGTGGCCGCGTCGACCCGGCCCTTGCCGTTGAGTGCATAGGAGACCGTGGACACCGCGACGCCGGCGGCGCTCGCGACATCGCGAAGCGTAGGAGTGTTCGGCGTGGACATCGGGGTCGTTCCTCTACTCGCTGGTCGGTTTCTACCCAAGAGTAACGCCCGAACAAACGGCGCTGCTGCAGTTGGTGGACCGTTGCCCGAAGAAGGCGAATGCCGAATCGTTTCATCGCAGCTATTGACACTGCTGAAACGATTGGGCACGCTCATGGAACGCCAGTCGAAGGCCGAATGATTTTCCTGGACACACATGGCGCACTCGTTCCAGTCCAAGCGCATAATTGCGATAACGCACGGAGTCACTCCATGACCGACAACACCGACCCGCGAAGGGTGGGCACAGCTCCCGACCCGCATCCGCCCGGAGTCACTCCGGGGCTTCGTAGGGGGACGATCGACAGCAGACATCTGGTCTTCTTCGTCATCGCCGCAGCGGCGCCGCTGACGATCCTTGTGGGATTCGCGCCACTGGGTCTGATGGTTTCCGGCGCTGCGCTTCCGGTGGGGTACGTCGTTCCCGGGATCGTCTACCTACTGTTCGCCGTCGGCTTCACGGCGATGAGCAGGCATATCCGTGGTGCGGGTGCGTTCTACGCCTACATCACCGAAGGGCTCGGAAAGACAGTCGGCGCGGGGTCCTCCGTAGTGGCCTACGTCGGGTACCTCGGCGGCCAGATCGGGTTCGTCGTCGCATGCGGCATCTTCACCTCGTCCACCTTGGACAGTCTGTTCGGCATATCCGTGCCCGTCTACGCATGTGCACTGACAATTGCTGTTCTGGTCGCTGTCGTGGGATACAACCGGGTGGACATCGGCGCCAAGGTGCTTGCAGTGCTTATGGCACTCGAGCTCGGCGTGCTTGCCGTCTTCTGCATTGCGGTCCTTGTCGAAGGCGGACACGAAGGGCTCTCGCTGACCAGTTTCTCGCCCTCCACCTTCCTGACCGCCGGCTTGGCCAGCGTCTTTGTTCTGACCTTCACGTCGTTTGTCGGTTTCGAGCAAACAGCGATCTACAGCGAGGAGGTCGTCGATTCCAAGCGCACGGTCTCCCGCGCGACGTACACGGCGGTGATCGTCCTGGCGGTTGTCTATTCCTTCTGCGCCTGGGTGATCGTGCAGGCTGTTGGACCGAGTCGGATGGTCGACTTCCTCGGCGGTGATCCCTCGGAGCTGATCTTCGACCTCAACAGTGAATTCGCCGGAGAGACGATGACCGACGTCATGCACCTGCTCATCGTGACAAGCTTTTTCGCGGGGTGCCTGGCACTCCACAATGCGTGTAGTCGCTATCTACTGGCCATGGGCCGTGCGCGAATCTTGCCCGTGGTTCTGGCGAAGGTGTCACCGACGACTGGTACGCCCAGCGTCGCCGGAATTGTTCAGGGCGTTCTGGTGTTCGTCGCGATCGCAGGATTTGCGCTGACCCCGGCAGATCCGTACACGGAGGTTGTTCTGTGGACGAATACCCCCACCATCATCGCCGTACTTGCTCTGCAGATCCTGACCTCGATTGCCGTGGTCCGATTCTTCTCGACGGGAGCTAGGGGAGAAGGCTTGTGGCAGAGGCTGATCGCGCCCTCGCTCGCTGCCGTTGCGCTCGTCGTGGCTCTCGGATTCCTGCAAGTGAACATGGGCACCGTGACTGGGTTGACCACAGCTCGGAATCTGTTGTTCGTGGTGCCACTGGTCGCTGCTTTCGCAGTGGGGGTCGTTCGGAGCCTGTGGGTTCGTAACCACTCGATCGAGGTGCTGTCGGTATGAGCGAATACGCATGGTCGGTCCCCGGAGGGTTGGTCGAACGTCCCGGAATTGTTCCGGGCGCTCCAGAGATATGGGTCTATGCGGACAGGTTCTCGTACTTCGGTGGTGACACCGTCTCGATCCGAGTGCATACCACCGCAGAAGAATACGACCTCGAAATTGTTCGAGACGGCGCCCGGCCGCAACAGGTCGCGCAATACTTCGGTCTGTCGGGCAAGCAGCAGCAGACGCCTGCCGATGCGTACGCAGTGGGCTGCGACTGGTCGGAATCCCTTGCTGTCGAGATAGATCCGAAGTGGACGTCCGGCATGTACTTGGTTTTGGTCCGGATGCTCCACGAAGGGGTGACTATTGAGCGGGAGGGCTTCTTCGTCGTCAAGGCGCGCGAACCCGAGCATGCCGACTTCGTACTCATTCACACCACCAGCACGATGTTGGCTTACAACGACTGGGGTGGGGCAAACCACTACCGAGGTGTTCCGGACGGCTCCGGCGATGTGCCGACACCGATTTCCTCGACGCAGCGTCCTGTCGCGCGGGGGATGTTGCGCAAACCCGAGGGCGCAGCACGCAACATCCACACCGACACACCGGGAATCGGATGGATACCCCGTCACCCGCCGTACGAATGGGCGTGGGTGAACGGCTACTCGCGTCACCATGCGGACGCCTTCTGGGCCACTTACGAGCGGCCGTTCACGGTCTGGGCGGAAGAGCAGGGGTTCCGCGTCCACCATGTGACCCAACACGATCTGCATAACGATCCGTCGGCGCTGCAGGGATATTCATGCGCAGTTGTCGTCGGTCACGACGAGTACTGGTCCTGGGAGATGCGTGACTGCATAGACGATTTCGTCGAAGAGGGTGGTGGTCTGGCGCGATTCGGTGGGAACTTCCTGTGGCAGGTACGCCTCGAAAACGACGCACAAGTCTGTTACAAGAATCCGTTCGACGATCCGATGCGAGAAGTCGACCCGACCCGGGTGACGACGGCGTGGGATTCGCCCGAGGTTGCCCGACCGGGAGCGTGGACGATGGGATTGACCGGCATGGCCGGTGTCTACAATCGTTACGGTGCAACAACTCCCAGGTCTTCGGGTGGTTTCACGGTATACCGGCCGGATCATTGGGCGTTGAACGGAACCGACCTGTACTACGGAGACAACTTCGGGATCGCCCCGATCTGTGTTGCCGGATTCGAGATGGACGGCGTGGATTTCACGTTCCGGAAGGGCCAGCCGTATGCGACCGGCGTCGACGGCGCTCCCGAGGATCTGGAGATCATCGCGATGGCGCCGGCAGTTTCGGGTTCGCGGGACAAATGGAACGGGAAAGTTCCGATCGGTGCGCCTTTCGCCGAAGTGCAGGGAATCATCGAATGCTTCTACGGCAGTGAGCCTCCAGATCACCTTCGTGATCTCGAATACGGATCGGGAATGGTCGCCTGTCACAAGCGAGGTCTCGGCTCCGTGTTCAACGCAGGTTCCACCGAATGGGTGAACGGGCTGATCCATCACGATCCGTTCACCGAACGAATAACTGCAAACGTACTGAATCTGTTTGCTGCACGAATTTCCAGCTCCAACACGAAGGAAAAATGACATGAGTGTCAACGACATTCGAACGTTCGGGCCAGGGCAGGGGACGCGGTTCATCCCGGAGTGGGGTGACGACGCGAGCCCGAACTGGTCGGAATCCGAATGGAGGTCATTCGGAGATCCGAACGGGGAATACTTCGGCGGTGGTTGGGAGGGCGAGCCCGGCACGCTCTTGTGCGACCCGTATCCGTACGACGAGGTCTGCATCATGATCAGCGGCCGGGTGGCGCTGATCGACCTCGATGGAAACCGTCGCGAATTCTCTTCTGGGGAAGCATTTTTCGTGCCGCAGTCGTTTCGCGGTACCTGGGAGACGGTTGAGCCGTCGAAGAAGTTCTTCGTCGCGCTCCCCGGATCGCGCTCATGACGGTGGAAACTTCGATGACTGTCGCAGCGTTTGGTCACGTGATCAACGGAACGTGCGAGAGCCCGGCAGGTAGACTTTCCGTGCTGGTCGATCCGGTGACCGACAATCCATATGCCCGTGCTGCCGTCGGTTCCGCCGATGACGTCGATCGAGCCTGCCGTTCGTCCGAGAAGGCTGCGCGGTCCTGGCGCCGGTCCACCCCTGCGCGCCGTCAGGAGTTGCTGCTGGCCCTTGCGGACGCGCTGGAAGCAAACGCGAAATATTTCCTCGAGGTCGAATGCCGCAGTACTGGAAAGCCTCTCAGGCAGGTGCGAGACGACGAGATCCCGCAGTGTGTTGACTTTCTGCGGTACTTCGCGGGTATTGCCCGCTCTCTGCCGGGCGTTGCCGCAATGGAGTACACGGAGGGTGCTACGTCTTATGTCAGACGTGAACCCATTGGCGTGATCGGTGCGATCGCTCCTTGGAACTACCCGTTGATGATGGCGGTCTGGAAGATCGCGCCGGCACTCGCGACGGGAAACACCCTCGTGCTCAAGCCGGCCGAGGAGACGCCGGAAACCGCGGTGATGCTGGGAGTGCTTGCAGCGCAGATCTATCCGCCCGGGGTGTTGAACGTAGTGTGCGGCGATCGCGATACCGGAGCCGCGCTCGTCGCTCATCCGGTTCCTCGGATGATTGCGCTGACGGGATCGACGAGAGCGGGTATTTCGGTCGCAAAGGCCGCGTCGGAAGACGTCAAGCTGTTGCATCTCGAACTCGGAGGCAAGGCACCCGCCGTTGTTTTCGCCGACGCGGACCTCGACGGCGCAGTCACGGGGATTGTTGCCGGAGCCTTTTACAACAGCGGTCAAGATTGCACCGCTGCGACGAGAATTCTCGTTCAAGAGGAGGTTGCGGAGGAGTTCACCGAGAAGTTGACGGCTGCGGCCGCGGACTTGAGGTTGGGAGGACCGGAATCGGGCGATTGTCTCGGCCCCCTGGTCAGCCGCGCTCACCGTGATCGAGTGGCGGAGTTGGTAGAGAGACGCTCAGCAAATACGAACGTATGTATTGGCGGGGGAAAGCCAGCTGGACCTGGGTTTTTCTATCTGCCGACTGTTATTTCCGGGGTGCAGCAGGAAGACGAGTTGGTCCAGGAAGAGATATTCGGGCCGGTTGTCACCGTACAGTCGTTCTCCACCGAGGCTGAAGCGATCGAACTTGCGAACGGGACCAAGTACGCTCTCGCGTCGAGCGTGTGGACGTCCGACCACGGCACCGCGATGAGGATGACGGCCGAACTGGACTTCGGCTGCGTCTGGGTGGGAGCCCACGGAATGCTCGCCGCTGAGATGCCTCACGGTGGCTTCGCCGGGTCGGGTTACGGCAAGGATCTGTCGGAGCTCGCACTGGCGGAGTACACGAGGGCCAAGCACGTCATGCATGTGACGAGCGTCTGACTCCTCGGCAATATACAACGACGGCCATCTGCCCGCGCTGCGGGCCGGTGGCCGTCGTCGTGTCTCGGTGGACCTGCAAGCTACTGTTTAAATATGTTGCAGTGCAACGTATGTGGAGACAGTTTTCGTTGATCTGCGTCGCGAATGCCGGTAAAGTGACGTGTGCAACATTGCGCACTTCGGCGCACATTCAACCCCACTTTCAATTCTGACTCCAGGAGACTGCCATGGGTTCATCCGACACCGATCTCAAAGCGCTCGACAGCGTTATCACCGTCGCCGGTGCATTGGCGGCGATATTCGGCGATATTCGGCGGAATCGCCGGAGTTGCCGGGCTGGCAACTTTTCTCGGAACCGGCGGCAGTTCTTAGGTTTTCAGCTGACATCACTGAGTCTCGGACCGTTCGATTCTGACGATCAGATCCGCGCGTGACCTGACTGCGCTGATCAACTCGGCGTTCGGCTGATCTACCCGTTTCACCCACTCGGCAGCCGCTTCGGAACTCTTTCCGAAGCGGCTGTGGCGTTTCACCAAGCGCTTCGTCCGAGTTTCCTCCGGAACGTCGAGATACCAGACCTCGTCGAGTGCTGCTCGCACTTCCTGCCATCCACCACTGGGTAGGAGGAGATAGTTCCCCTCGGTGACTATCAGCGGTGTACATGGGTCGACGGCCGTTGTGCTGCCTATCGATTCGTCGAACTCGCGATCGAAGACCGGAGCATAGACCGTCGAGTTCGAGGCTCGGAGTCGGCGTAGTAGAGCCGCGTAGCCGCCGACGTCGAAGGTGTCCGGTGCACCTTTGCGTTCATGCCTGCCGAGTCGGTCGAGTTCCCGATTGGCAAGATGAAAGCCGTCCATCTCGACGATGGAGCAACGAGAACCCAATTTCCGCACAATTGCCTGTGACGCCGTCGATTTTCCGGCTCCCGGTGCGCCCGTGATGCCGAGGATTCTCCGACCGTCGTCGGTGATCAGGGAAGCAGCGCGTGAAGCAAGTTGGTCGAGCGTCAGCGAGACGGTCGGCGGTGAGGTCGTCACGTGTTGCTCCGATCAGTCCGAAGGGCCGGTGCATCGAGAGTACGCCGGAGGCTTTCGGCCATTGACAGTCTGAATGGACTGTGAAACTGTGAGCCATGCCACTCGAGAAGTTGGAGGTGAGACCGTGACCCTGCGCGATGCGCAGCGCGAAGCGACGCGCCACCGGATTCTCGATGCGGCAACGGATTTACTGATAGCGGACGGTTATTCATCTCTGACGACGCAGTCGGTGCAAACCGCTGCCGGAGTCAGTCGGGGCGCTCTGCTGCACCACTTTCCGAACATGCAGGAGCTCACTGCGGCGTTGGTGTCGAACATCGTCGTACGGAACGAGGTGGCGGTAAGAGCTGCCATGTCTCGGCAGGATTCGTCGGTAGACACGATCGAGAACTCGATCTCCGCTCTGTATTCGGCGTTGACTCAGCCGCCATTTCAAGCGGAACTCGAACTGTGGTCCGCAGCGCGGACGGATCCGGTGTTGGCCGAGGTGCTCCGGGAATCGGAGCGAATCGCCGGACGGGATCTGCGGCGAGTTGTCCACGACGCTTTCGGTCCCGAAATTGTTGCTTCCGAGAACTATTCGCAGATTGCAGATCTGACGGTGCTGATGCTCCGTGGTTTGGCGCTGTCCCGGGCAGTGCAGAAGAGCGACGCGTCTGCGCGTCGTTCGATCAGTCAATGGGCAGGCGTCGTTCGCCTGCTCCTCACCCAGAACTAGCGCAACTCGTTCCGAGCGAGGCGCGCTCTGTCGACAGGACCGATGATGACGGATTTTGCGACCCTGAAGTACGAGACGTCCGGTGGTAAAGCGTATATCACGCTCAACCGCCCCGATCGGCTCAACGCGATCGACGACCGGATGCCGTCGGACATTCGAAACGCGGTGGCAGCAGCCAATGACGACGACGAGGTCCGTGTGATCGTCTTGCAAGGTGCGGGCAAGGCGTTTTGTGCCGGGTACGATCTCAAGAAGTTTGCCGAAGGCGACCTTGACGGAAAGTGGAACCAGGGCCCGGTCTGGGACCCCATCAAGGACTTTCGCGGGATGAAGCAGAACACCGACGACTTCTTCACGCTCTGGCGATCGCTCAAGCCGACGATCTGCAAGGTTCAGGGATATGCGATTGCCGGTGGAAGTGACATCGCGCTGTCCTGCGACATGCTGATCATGGCCGACGACGCTCACATCGGATACCCGCCTGCGCGTGTGTGGGGTTGCCCGACGACGGCGATGTGGGTGTACCGGCTCGGCGCCCAGCGTGCCAAGCGAATGCTGTTGACGGGAGACACCATTGACGGTGTCACTGCGGCTGACTGGGGATTGGCGCTCGAAGCGGTGCCGGCCGACGAATTGGACTCGGCGGTGGAAGCGTTGGCGGATCGCATCGCCGGTGTTCCGCTCAATCAGTTGGCCATGCAGAAGATGATGATCAACCAGGCGTACGACAACATGGGATTGCAAGGCACCCAGGTACTGGCAACCCTGTTCGACGGAATTACGCGTCACTCCCCGGAGGGGCGCTGGTTCAAGGATTTCGCCGAGCGCGACGGATTCCATGCCGCGGTTCAGTACCGCGATTCCGGACGCAAGATTCCAGACGGAGGCGGGCCGCTCCCCGCGTCCGACACCCCTCCTCGATAGAAAGTGGATGTGAGATGAGCAGTGTTCTCGAAACGTCGTACTTCCCCGCTGACGTGTCGGACCCGATTGCGGAACAATCGGTGGGCGGGCTGCTGCGAGAGTGCGCCGCGGACTCGCCGAATCTGGTTGCAATCAGAGAAGTAGTTCCGGCGCAATCGCATTCGTTGTCCGGGGCCGCCGAAACCGATCGCACGTGGACCTTCGCGCAACTGCTGGACGAAGCGGAGGGGTGTGCGCACTACCTCTTGTCCCAGTTCGATCGCGGAGACAGGATCACCGTCTGGGCTCCGAACGTTCCGGAGTGGATGATCCTGCAATACGGCGCCGCGCTCGCCGGAATGGTTCTGGTGACTGCCAATCCGGCGTTGGGTGCGGAGGAACTCGCGTACGTCCTGTCGCAGTCCCAGTCCCGCGGGCTCTTCCACACCGGAAAGTTCCGCGGCGGTGACATGGCAGCGGTGGCGTCCGAGGCGATTTCGATTGCGGGAGAGGAGGTTCTGGCAGTCAACTTCGAAGACTGGGATCGTCAGGTTCGAGGTTGGACGGGCGAGCGAGGCGCTCTGCCGGAAGTCTCTCCCGATGACAATGCGCAGATTCAGTACACGTCGGGAACCACCGGTGTGCCCAAGGGTGCTCTGTTGCATCACCGCGGATTGGTCAACAATGCCGATTTTGTGAGTCGGAGAGGCCAATTCCCTGAGCGGGGTTCGGTTGTGTCGGCCATGCCGCTGTTCCACACCGCCGGGTGCGGCATCCTGGTTCTCGGCGCCGCGCAGCGAAGAATGTCCATCGGCCTGATCCAGTACTTCGATCCGACTGCGGTTCTCGATGCGGCGGAACGCTTTCACGCTGACGTGGTCAGTGGAGTGCCGACGATGCTGATCGCGATGATCAACGACGCCAGCTTCGCGAGCCGCGACTTCTCGGCCTGTTCGGTAGTCGTATCCGGCGGGTCGTCGGTCCCGCCCGAACTCGTCAGCACGGTGGAGTCGGCCTTCGGGGCGGGGTTCAGCATCGTCTACGGACAAACCGAGGCCAGCCCCGTCATCACACAGACCAGCCCGGCCGACACCCACGAAGACAAGTCGGAGACGGTCGGACTCGCGTTGCCGCAGGTCGAGGTGAAGATCTCCGACGTCGTGACCGGGGACAGCGTGCCGCTCGGCGAACAAGGCGAGATCTGCGCGCGCGGGTACCTCGTCATGACCGAGTACTTCCGTAATCCGGAGGCTTCGGCCGACACCGTGGACAAGGACGGTTGGTTGCATACCGGCGATTTGGGGACGATGGACGAACGTGGATACGTCCGGGTTACCGGCCGCCTCAAGGACATGATCATCCGCGGCGGTGAGAACATCTATCCGCGTGAGGTCGAGTCCGTGATCTTCACACATCCGAAGATTCTCGACGTGGCGGTCGTGGGTGTGCCCGACGAGGTGTGGGGTGAGCGAGTTGTCGCCGTCATCCGCTGGAAGGACGAGTCCGACCAACCGACCGCCGCTGAACTGGTCGAGTTCTGCACCGAGCGACTGGCGCGCCACAAGGCGCCCAAGGAGTGGTTCAGCGCGGAGGCGTTCCCACTGACAGGGTCGGGCAAGATCCAGAAATATCGAATTGCGAGCCTGGTCGGCGAGGGCGCCTACGGCGTCGTCGGCTGACCCGAGCGCATAGCACGTCGGAGCGATTCTGTCTGGGTTATCCCCGTAAATCGCTTCGACGTGCCCTGTTTATCCTGGTGCCGTGAGTTCAACCTTCGGTGAGACCGGACACAACGCCACCTCCAACCGCATTCGCGCCACAGCGTTTGCGTCGAAGGTGATGTCCGCGTCCGACGCCGTGAAGTTCATCAACCCGGGCGACACCGTCGCGATCAGCGGTTTCGCAAGCGCCGGTACACCAAAGGTTGTCATTCCGGCCCTGGCCGAGCGCATTCACCGGACCCGCGGCAACGGATCGAACTTCACGATCAATCTCCTGACCGGCGCTTCTGTGTCCACCGAGACCGAAAGGCTGCTCGCGGAGGTCGACGGAATCGCGCTGCGCATGCCGTATCAGTCCGAGGCCACCGCACGTCGCCGGATCAACGACGGTCGTATGGACTACGTGGACATCCATCTCTCCCACGTGGCTCAGCAGGTGTGGGAGGGCTACTACGGCAACGTAGACGTCGCGGTGGTCGAGGTCGCCGGTATCACCGAATCAGGGGAACTGATTCCCTCCGCGTCGATTGGCAACAACAAGACCTGGCTGGACGTCGCCGACAGGGTCATCCTCGAAGTCAACTCGTGGGTGCCCGAGGCGATGGAAGGTATTCACGACGTCTATTACGGCACCGCGCTGCCGCCGCATCGCAAGCCGCTCGAGATCATTCGTGTCGAGGACCGGATCGGCCAGACCACGTTCCGAGTGGATCCCACGAAGGTTGTGGCCGTTGTCGAGACCAACTGCCGTGACAGCGCGAGCCCTCTCACTGCACCCGACGCCGTCAGTGAGGCGATCGCCGGCCACGTCCTGGAATTCTTCGACTTCGAGGTGCGCGCCGGACGGATGCCGGCCGATACGTTGCTTCCGCTGCAGGCGGGCATCGGCAATGTCGCCAACGCGGTGCTCGGAGGGCTCGATCGGGGGCCGTATCGCGGCCTGACCTGCTACTCCGAGGTCATCCAGGACGGGATGCTGAAGCTGATCAAGGACGGAACGGTCGCGCATGCGTCTTCGACGGCTTTGGCGCTCACCGAAGAGGGCATCGAAGAACTGACCGCGAACATCGACTTCTACCGCCACCACATCACTCTCCGTCCGCAGGAGATCAGCAACCACCCGGAGGTGGTGCGCAGGCTCGGAATCATCGCCATGAACGGCATGCTCGAGGCCGACATCTACGGCAACGTGAACTCGACGCACGTCATGGGGACGAAGATCATGAACGGAATCGGCGGCTCGGGGGACTTCGCCCGCAACGGCTACGTGTCCATGTTCCTGAGCCCGTCGACGGCCCGCGGCGGTGAGATCTCGGCGATCGTGCCGATGGTTCCGCACGTCGACCACACCGAGCACGACACTCAGGTGTTGGTGACCGAGCAGGGGTTGGCGGATCTGCGCGGTCTGTCGCCGCGGCGACGCGCGCGCCTGATCGTCGACAAGTGTGCTCACCCGGAGTTCCGGCCACTGCTCCACGATTACATCGCTCGCGCCGACGCTCAACCGGGTGCGGGGCAGACGCCGCACATCCTGGGCGAGGCATTCTCGTTCCATCAGCGGTACATCGACACGGGTTCGATGCGCCTTTCGTGACGCCAGGCAATGCTGCCGGCAGTGAGAGAATGCGAGGGTGAGCCGAACCGGGGTACCTGACGACGCCATACGCCGGGTTGCCGCGGCGGGGGCCGATGACGCCGGTGGCCTGCCCGTCGAACTGCTGGGTGATTTCCTCGACGTGCTCAGCGATGCTGTCTGTGAAGGGAAACCGCTGCAGCGTCGCCAGCTGCACCGCTTCCGCGCTCGCGGGGAAGAAGCAGCGCAGCAAGGTGTGGCCCTGCGAGCCCTGCTCGATCTGTATCTCTCCTCGGCCTGGCGTCTGTGGCGTGAACTGCCTGCTGTTATTGCGGCACAATCGGATCCGAATGCCGTCGTCGCGGCCGGCGAAGTGATGCTGCGTGCCGTCGACGATGCCGTCGCCGAACTGGCCGAAGGGTTTCAGTTGGCCAGGCGTTCTCTGGTCCGCTCGCAGGTATCGGCACGCCGCGAGTTCGTCGACGACTTGTTGACCGGCGGCGCTGACGTCGTCGGATTGTTGGATCGCGCTTCAGGATTCGGTCTCCACCTCAGTGGTCCGCATGCCGTGGCGGTAGTGACCGCCGCCCGTGAGTTCACCGACGACAACCCTTTGGTGCGCGCCGTCGAACGTGCCGTTCTGGGTAGCAAGGGTGACGCCGATGCGTTGGTCGCCAGCAAGAGCGGCAAACTGGTGGTCGTTTTCGCGGCGCCGGATCGCGATGCCGTCGACCACGTGCTGGCAGGGATTCGTTCGGCTCTCGGGCCGGGGACCGATGACGACGGGCGAGTGCAGTTGCAGCGGCGTCCTTTGGACGGCACGTGGCAGATCGCTGTCGGGCGCCCTCGAACCACCGCTTCGGGCGTGGTGGCGTCGTACCGGGAGGCGCTGGACGCACTGGACCTGGCGCAGCGCCTGTCGTTGACCGCACCGATCATCGATGCTCGTGACCTGCTGGTCTACCGGGTTCTGGTCAATGACAGACCGGCGGTCACCGACCTGATCCACACCCTTCTCACACCGCTGCTCGAGGCGCGTGGTGGCGCTGGACCGATGATCGACACACTGCTCGCGTACTTTTCCGCCGGCGGCAATACGGCTAAGACCGCCCGAGACCTGCATTTGTCCGTCCGCGCCGTGACGTACCGGTTGGACCGTATTCGTGAACTCACCGGTCAGAACGTCAACGATCCCAACGACAGCTTCGCGCTCCACGCTGCCGTACTGGGTGCGAAGCTGCTCGACTGGCCGGCCACCGAGCTGACCTGATCAGCTTGCGCGGGCGCGTTCTTCGTAGGCAGCACGTGCCGCGGTGTCGACGTCGCCGAGAAACTGCGTCTCGACGCCGAACAGTCGGCTCAATGCCTCGTACGGCCGCCGGGGGAAGAAGCCCTGTGCCTGCACGAGCAGCCCGGACACCCGCGTAATGCGTACGCGTGGGCGCGGTTTGGTGATCAAGCCGACGATGGCTTCGGCGATTTCCTCCGGCTGAACCTCTCGGAATCCCTTCATTCCCGAAGTGCCCGAGGTGAGTTGGGTGTTGGTGAGCGTCGGCAGCACAGACGAGATGTGAACTCCGGTGCCACGAACTTCCTTGCGGACAGAATCGGTGAAGCCCAACACCGCATGCTTGGCGCCGCAGTACGTCGACAAACCGGGGCACGGGAGTTCGCCTGCAAGCGAAGCGATGTTGATGACGTGTCCACGTCCGCGCGGAAGCATCCGCCGTAGTGCGAGCTTGGTTCCCGTGATCACGCCGAGGACGTCGATCTCGATGATGCGTCTGGTCACGGAGTCGTCCTCGTCGACGATCCGTCCGACCGGCATGATGCCCGCATTGTTGACCAGCACGTCGATCGGGCCGAGTTCACCTTCGACGGTGTCGAGGAAGTCGAAGAACGAGGCGGGGTCGGTGACGTCGAGGCGCCCGAACGTGCGGATGCCCAAATCCTTGGCTGCTTGCGCGAGAGTGGCTTCGTCGATGTCGCCGATCGCGACCGTCGCACCCAGGCTGATGAGCCGCTTCGCGGTGGCGTATCCGATGCCCCGGGCGCCGCCGGTGATGACCACTACCTGACCGTCGAAAGGTTTGTTCATTTACTCCAGCGTCTCCAAAGACAGGGGTTGGTTGCAGTGAGATTAATCTGCAGTGAGATGTGATTGTGGACCAGTCGAAACCGGGTTGCTAGGGCTTCTTGGCCGAAGTGAGACGATAGATTTGTGACTAAGTCACAATCAGGGTGACAAGTCGGGGAGGCGCTATGGACACATCGGAGTTGGACGGCTGGATTGCAAATCTCGCACCCATCTATCTCCAGCCGGAGGTGATCGACGGTTTCGTTCAACGCATCGACGACGCCATTGCGGTGGCCAATCCTGAAGTGGCGGCTGACCGGGAGCTACGACGCGATGTGGATGCGAGCACTGCGGCGCAGCTTCGAGTCATCGTGGCCGCGATCGCGGGCGGTTCCCAGGAGGTCACGCCGCCGCCGGAGTCGGTTGCGCTTGCACTCACCGTTGCCAGGCGCGGTATGGATCTTCGAGTCCTGCTCAAGATCTACGGTGCCGGACGCCTCGCGATGCTGGGCTTCGTCGACGAGTCGATAGAAGCACTCCCGATCGGTCCGGAACTCAAGCGCGCACTTCTGGTCCGAGTGTGGGGTTCGGCGATGAGATGGCTGGAAGTGACCACCGAATTGTTGGTGGCAACGTATGCGAAGGAGCGTGAGAGCTTGGCGCGCGGCGCTTTTGCGCGTCGGTCCGAGACGGTGCACGCGATTGTCGCAGGCGAAGCACTTCACTCCGATGAGGTGTCGCAGATTCTCGACTACCCGATGCGGCGCCACCACACTGCGTTTGTTCTCTGGACGGACGACACCGATCCGGCCGCCGACGTATTGGCCCGATTGGACTCGTATGCGCGTTCCTTTGTGGACGAGTCGAACGCCGAGCGCGTGCTGACGCTGCCTTCGGGGGCGCGCGAGGTGTGGTCGTGGGTCGCGCATTTCGACGACCATGAGTGGGCGGCGCTCGATCGTGCTCGGAATTCGGATCTTCGTGTCGCGGTGGGGGCCAGCGGTTACGGAATGGAAGGATTCGCGCGCAGTCACCGCGAGGCTCTCGCCGCGCAGCGCATCGCGGTCCGTTCGACGCGTTCGCCGGGGGTCACCGTCTACGAAGATGTTCAGGTTCCCTGTCTGCTCACCGAAGATCTGGACGAACTGCGTGCGTTGGTGGCTCGGGAATTGAAAGGCCTCGCCGGCGCGGACGGTGTCACGACGCGTATCCGTGACACCGTTCGGGTCTATTACGAGAACAATTGCACTGCAGCCGCTACCGCCGTGGCGCTCGGTCTGCACAAGAACACCGTGCGGTATCGACTCGATCAGGCCGAAAAGCTGTTAGGCCGCAGCGTGGACCAGCGTCGGCTGCCAACAGAGTTGGCGCTCATCGCGCTGGAGAGCTACGGAGCCGCCCTCCTGGCGAACCCGTGACTCGCTACTGCATGTCGACGAGTCCGGGGAGCGAATAGCCGGAGCTGTCATCCCAATCGGCGGGGGTGTCGTCGAGTGAAACGTCCCAGTCTGCGTCGGGAACCGCTCGCCGGAGTTCGGTCAGAGCGTTGAACCAGTAGACGAGCGAAGGGATTACCTCGGTCGGGTCGCTCGAGATCTTTGTCGAACCGTTGAGCAGAGTGTTGGGGATATCCGACGGATAGAGGTCCAGGACCTCGTAGTCGAACGGAAATTCGTCGTTGTGGACGGCGATGAGTCGGTCGACTTCGGCCTTCTCGTCGTCGGTCAGCGGTGTGGTGCGGACGGCGGAGTAGTACAACGAGGTGCTCATGCCTGCCAGGCTAGAACAAGATGCCGTCCAGCGGCGGTTTCGGACGCAACACCCTCAGATTGCATGGTCTCGGCAACTTCAGGTGTGAAAGTCGTCGATATTTCGACCGGGATGGATAGAAGTCGGCAAGGAACACTGGAGAAGACGGCGAGACGGCCGTCCGAACCCAGTGAAGGAGCTCCCCGTGACCGCAGTCATCAGTGCCATTCGGGTAGGTGGTCAGCGATGAACGTTCCCATGTGGGCGTGGGCCGCGTTCGCCGCAGTCATCGTCGTCATGTTGCTCATCGACCTGCTCGCCCACCGCGGCGCGCACGTCATCGGCTTCAAGGAAGCGGCCTGGTGGAGTGCACTCTGGGTCGGTTTGTCTCTCGTATTCGCGGTGGTCGTCACCCTGACCTTGGGGGTGAACTCGGGCGTCGAATTCACCACGGCCTGGCTGTTGGAGAAGAGCCTCTCCGTCGACAACCTCTTCGTGTTCGCCCTGATCTTCGGTTACTTCAAGGTGCCCCGTGAATACCAGCACCGCGTGTTGTTCTTCGGTGTCATCGGCGCCCTGATCTTCCGCGGTATCTTCCTCGCCGCCGGCGTTGCCGTGGTCAGCAAGTTCACGGCCGTGCTGTTCGTCTTCGCCGCCATCCTGCTCTACAGCGCCTACAAGCTGCTCAAGGACGACGACGAGAACTTCGATCCGGGAACCTCGCTGGCGGTTCGCTTGCTGCGCAAGATCATGCCGGTCCGTGAGGAATACGCAGGAACCAAGTTCTTCGTCAAGGAAGCCGGAAAGCGCGTCGCAACACCACTGTTCGCCGTCGTCGTCGCCATCGAAGCTGCCGACCTCGTGTTCGCAGTCGACAGCGTCCCGGCAGTGCTGGCAGTGAGTGACGATCCATTCATCGTCTACTCCAGCAACGCGTTTGCGATCTTGGGTCTGCGTGCCCTGTACTTCCTGCTCTCGGGCCTGCTCGAGAAGTTCCACTACCTGTCCAAGGGTCTGTCGATCATCCTCGCCTTCATCGGCGTGAAGCTGATCATGCAGGCCAGCCACAAGGTGATCAGCACGTCGATCCCCGAGATTCCCTCACTGGTCAGCCTCGCGGTGATCATCGTGGTGTTGGCAGGCTCGATCATCCTGAGTCTCAAGAAGCCGCTACCGGAAGAGCCTGAGGCCGAAGAGGTTGCGACCGGTGACGCACCGATAGACCTCGAGAAGTCAGGTGCTGACGGCAGCATCGAGAAATCCGGCGTCCAGCTCGCAACCGGCGAGCGCGACGACGATGACGACAAGGTAGATGCTCGGCCAAGGGGCTGACGCCTGATCGGCTGAACGAATCGAAAAGGGAGACCGCACAACGACGTGTGGTCTCCCTTCTCGTTCCTCACGACTCTCGCTGCAAAACAGACCACTGATCGGGAAGGTGTGTTCTCACCCGGCCGTGGGCGATCTACCTTGGCGAATGCCCGACGTCCGAGATCAGGAGTGCCCATGACAATTCACGCGGAAGTCGTCACAATGCTGGCCACGCTCAACGCCGCATTCCCGGACGTCACCAGCTACGAGCCGTCGAAGTTACGTGCTCTGCTTCGGAATCGACGAGCCCCGCTGGAGCGGCTTCCCGATATGCGGTCGGTCGAAGATCTCGCAATCGACGGCCCTGGGGGAGATCTGTCGATCCGCGTCTACCGTCCGCACACTTCGTCCGACGCAATTCCGCTGGTCGTCTTCGCTCACGGCGGAGGCTTCGTGTTCTGCGACCTCGACAGCCATGACGAATTCTGCCGTTCCATGGCGCAAGGCGTCGGCGCCGTTGTGGTCTCCGTCGATTATCGTCTGGCCCCTGAACATTCCGCACCGGCAGCACACGACGACGTCTTTGCCGCAGTGGAATGGGCAGCGAAGCACGCGGCAGAGTACGGCGCAGACCCGAGCAAGATCGTGCTTGCCGGCGACAGCGCCGGCGGCAATCTTGCTGCGACAGTTGCCATCGCCGCCCGCGATCGTGGAGGTCCGGAGGTTGCGGCGCAAGTTCTCATCTATCCCGTGATCGACGACGATTTCGACACCGAGTCCTACCGTCTCTACGGCACCGACCACTACAACACGACCACGGCCATGAAGTGGTACTGGGACCAGTATGCGCCCGAGCGCCGAGACGACGTGCGGGTGATACCAACTCGGGCAGAGTCGTTCGCCGATCTTCCAGCCGCCGTTGTCGTGACAGCCGAGCTGGATCCGCCGTGCTCGTCCGGCGACGAGTACGCGAAACTGCTTGCCTCGGCCGGCGTCCCAGTGCAGCATCATCGCTTCGACGGGCTGTTTCACGGTTTCCTCACTATTCCGTCGTTGTCGCTCACGGAACCGGCGCGACAGAAAGTTTGGGCGATGATCCGCGAGGCGTCAGCCGTCACTCGATAGGATTTCTTCGCTCAATTCGCCGAAGGTATGACAGATTCTGTCCCGAACAATGACTTCGGTGCATTCAGGGTCGAACCATCGATCAACGACGCCCCAATGGATCGGATGGTCGAGGTATTGGGTCTGCAGTGACGCGAGATCTGTGAACTCCTGCTCCCACACATGGGTCCACGGTGCTTCGTCACATGCAGATGGTGCGCCGGTCGCCGCGCTCACTCGACTGAGCCGCCAGGCGGCGATTGACGAGATATGCCCGGGCATCTTCAGCAAGTCATTTTCGAAGCGTTCGATTGCGCCCTCGGGGGTATGGGGTGCAACGCGAATCAGCAGCGCTCGGTACACCCCGTTCGGGCCGGTGGCGTGCGAGCGACCCTCGGTGCCCGAAACGTACTCGGCGCAGTGAAAGTGCTCGACGGCGTCATGGTGAAGTCCGGCGTCAACGGCACCGCGAGCGGCCTGCCACGCCGCTTCGTCCTCGAACTGGAGGTGCATGATCAGATCTCCGCCGTTGATGACGCCGGGCAGTGTGGCGGTGACGAGATGACGTGCTGCGCCCGACGATTCCGCCATCGCTTCAATGGTGTTCACCGCATCGGCCCAGCCGTCCGAGCCTGTGCTGTCGGCGGCAAAAACCACCCTTGTGGCGTTATACATCGGCCAGTCCCTCGACGTCGTGGGCAGCGGCAGCCATGGTGCGGCCTCGTTCCGCAATGAGCGGATCCATTGCGTCCCACCATCGCCGAAGAGTGGTGTCACCGCGGCTCGAACGAGTCATCGCCCACCAACCGGCGGTCCCTTCGACGGTCCACGTGATCGTGACGATGTTGGACTCGTCCGCGGACCACAGCGGCGGGCTGACAAGTATGTTGTCGAGAGTCAGGTTGCGGCGACTGGCATTCGGCAGGTAGCCGGCGCGAAATTCGTCGACAAACTTCTGCCCACATCCGGGATTCGTGACTATCCGGTCGATCACGTAGAGCGTCTCACCTGCCATCTGCGCAGGCTACAGTGCGCTTAACCCTATGCGGTACTTCCGATCTCACGCAGCGGGAGGTTGCTGCGCGGAGGCTGGGGAACGTGCCGGGGCCAGACCCAGGCACCCGACCAAACCGACGAGGGCGAAGGCCACGGCGGCGGTCACGAAGGTGACGGTGAAGGCGGATTCGCTGGGTAGAGCGGATACGCCCTCTGGCAGGTTCGCGATGGTCATCGAGGCGAGAATCGTAGTCACCACTGCACTGCCCATGGCGCTGCCGGTGGAACGGGAGATCGAGTTGATGCCGTTGGCTATTCCACTCTGGTGTCGCGGAACGCTCGACATGATGATCGCGGGCATGGCCGCGTAGCCCAGGCTCACGGCGGCGCCGATCACGATGCCGGCCCCGATGACCGACGCGGTGTGCGTGTGGTCGTACGCGAGCCAGGCGAACGGCACCGCACCACAGATGGCGGTGAGTCCCAGGACGAAGCGTGGCCCACGCACTCTGATGAGCCACCCACCGATCGGTGCTGCGATCAGCGAGGCAATCGCACCCGGCAGCAGGAATTCCACCGACGCACGCAGAATGCTGGCGTCGAATCCGTATCCCGTGAGGGCGTGGGGAAGCTGCACGAGATAGGAGATGCCCAGGAAGTTGGCGAACATTCCGAAGCCCAGCATGACCCCCGCCAGATTCGCCATCATCACGGGCCGGTGGACGAACATTCGCATGTCGACCAGTGGTTCGTCGACGATCTTCTCGATCCAGACCCAGACTGCGAACATCACGATCGAGCCCAGGAAAACACCGATGGTCACGGGTGAGAACCAACCCCATTGGTGGCCTTGTGAAATCGACAACAGGAGCAGAAGGAGTGCAGCGCCCAGGCTCAGCGCGCCGATGACGTCGACGCGCCCGCCGCTCTTGTGCTTGGTTGCCGGAACCAGCGTGATGACGGCGACGAGGGCAAGCAACGCGAACCCGGTGGCCATCCAGAAGGCGTTGCGGTAGTCGGCATCCGGAGCCGATGTGAGAAGTCCGGTGGCTACGAGGGCGAGCCCGCTGCCGAATGCGAGAGTTCCGCTGACCAATGCCATCGCGCCGGGAAGCTTGTGTGGGCGGACCTCTTCGCGCAGGACCGACAGAGCCAGCGGGAAGATGGCGGTGGCGGTCCCCTGGAGGACGCGTCCGAGGATGAGAAGTGGCAGATTGTGTGCCAGTGCGGCGACGATCGAACCGATGACCATGACGACCAGAACGCCGACCAGCGTGCGCTTCTTGCCGTGCTGATCGCCGTAGCGGCCCAACAGGGGAGTGAAAACGGCGGCCGACAGCAACGTCGCCGTCGTCACCCAACTGATGCCAGCCGACGATGCGCCCAGGTCGGACTGAATACGCCCCAAAATCGGGACGGGCAGCGTCTGCATCATCGAGACGATCATCGCGGCCAGGCTGAGCGCCCCGATGATGACGGCCTCGCGGCGCGGCGATATTACGACGGATACATCCGGGGTGTCGTGGACCGTTGGCTGCGCAGCGCTGTCGGTCGTCACTGAATTCGTCAAGTGGGTCCTTCTCGGGAATTACAAGAGAAAATGCTTAATGTGGCGAAGTAATTTTCTCTGGATGGTAAGTCCGCGAGATCGATCCCGTCAATGCTGGTCAGTGAGCCCCTGGGGCCAGCTCGGTGTATTCAGGACCAACTCGGCGTGTTTCGGACTAGAAGGGGTAGACCGGGAGTGCGCTCTGCGCAGTCACCCACTGCGTTTCGGTGAAGGCGTCGAGGTTTGCGCCGATACCGCCGACACGGCCACCGTTACCCGAAGACGCCATGCCGCCGAACGGGATGACTGCTTCGTCGCCGACGGTCTGATCGTTGATGTGTACGAGGCCGGTGGGGATCTGTTGAGCGAGTTCGAGTCCGCGCATGGCGTCGGAGGTCAGAATGCCCAGTGACAGTCCGTACTCGGAATCGTTGGCTATGGCGACGGCCTGTTCGACGGTGGCGAAGGAGGTGACCGGTGCGACTGGCCCGAAGACTTCGTCGGCGAAGGCCGGGGCGGTCAGTGGGGTGTCGGCCAGCACGGTGGGTCGGTAGAAGAGATCCTCGTAGGTGCCACCGGCTGCCAGTTTTGCTCCGGCCGCGATGCTTCCGGTGACCAGGGAGTGGATGTGGTCGCGTTGTTTGGCGTCGATGATGGGTCCGAGTGCGACCTGACCGGTGAACGGGTCGCCTACCGGAAGCTTGTCGGCGCGTTCGGCAAGGAGTGCGGTGTAATCGGCGGCGATGCTTTCGTGGACGAGCTGGCGGCCGGTGGTCATGCAGATCTGCCCCTGGTGCATGAAGGATCCGAAAGCGCCTACAGATGCGGCCTTTTCGAGGTCGACGTCGTCCATGACGATCAGTGCGTTGTTTCCCCCGAGTTCGAGGTGTGCTCGTTTGAGATGGCGGCCCGCCAGTTCACCGACTGCGCGTCCTGCCCGGGTCGACCCGGTGAATGCGATGACGCGAACGCTCGGATGAACCACGATTGCCTCACCGGCGTCAGCGCCACCCGGCAGCATGCCGAACACTCCGGCAGGCAGACCGGCTTCTTCGAAGATGCGGGCAAGAACCACACCGCCACAGATCGCCGTGCGCGGATCAGGCTTGAGGATCACCGAATTGCCCAGTGCCAGTGCGGGAGCGACTGCACGGATCGACAGAATGATCGGGAAGTTGAACGGTGCGATGACGCCGACGGTGCCGACGGGGACGCGACGAGAGAAGCTCAGCCGCGGTTGCTCCGAGCGCAGCACCTCGCCGACGGGGTGTGCGGCCAAAGCTGCTGCGTTGTAGCACTCTTCGGCAGCGGTGTGGGTTTCCAGTCCGGCTTTGGCGGGAATGCTGCCGGCCTCGCGGATTACCCATTCGCCGATTTCGTCGGCGTACCGCTCGAACAGTTGACCGGCGCGGCGTAGAACGGCGGCTCGTTCGGTGTACGGCCTTGCTGCCCAATCCTTCTGAGCGGCAGTAGCTTTTGTTGCAGCGGCTGCCACGTCGTCTGGTGTTGCCATGCCGACCGTCGTCAACTGCTTGCCGGTGGCCGGCTCGACGACAATACGATCGTCGGCGCTACCGCGAACCCATTCGCCGTCGAAGATCTTCGATTCCCACACAGGTTCGCTCAGCAAACGCGTCATGGCCGCTCCTCGGTAAAGGGATGCAACCGCGCGCCGCATCACATGGTTGTGCACCACGTTGCTCCGTGAGGGGAGTCGATCGCCATCGCACTTTCACTCAGTGAAAGACGGATTCATGGCGTCCTTGAGTGCTTGGATCAGATCGGCGAACTCGGTCGAGTGGGTGGCGCCGCTGCGGGTCACCCCCGAGACGGGAATTCGCAAGCGGCCGTGCGATTCTCGCATGAAGCTGATGCCGGCGCGTGGAGATTCGCCTGCGGTGATCGAATACAGGAGGGTCCAGGCGCGCGGGTTGGTGATCACGTCCAGCGTGGCTGTGTGATCGCTCGGAATTGCAGGGCCCAGTTGGACGCGTCGATCTATCTCGCGGAACGCGTCCTCGACCACCTTGTGAATGAGCACCTGGCTTTGGCGCGGCGGCAGGAGCAGGGGGTATGCGGCCAGATCATTGAGGTCGACGCTTTGTTGGCCGGCCAGGGGGTGCCGGCTCGACATGACGACCAGCAGATCTTCGACGCCGAGGTCCAAGGGTTCGAGTCCGGGGCGGTCGACGCCGCCGCGAATCAGCGCGATGTCGGCGTCACCGGAGGCCACGGCGTCCATGCGGTGGGCAAAACTCTTGATGACGAACTCGACGTCCAGGTCCGGATGAAGTTCGCGCACGTGTGCGATGGCGTCCAGCGTCTGAGCGGCGAAGCTCATGTTTCCGGTGATCCGGATCCGGGCTCGTGGGTCGCGTGCGACGGAGTAGGCCATCGTTTCGAGGCTGAGGACTTGCTGCGCGATGGGCACGAGTCGCGATCCTGCCGGGGCAAGGCGAACGGCTCGGGTCGAGCGTTCGAAGAGTGTCGCGCCAAGCTCCTTCTCCAGTCGGGCGACTTGATGGCTGATCGCCGACTGCGAGATGAAGCAGCGCTCGGCAGCGCGACTGAAGCTCAGTTCCTCGCTCACGACGAGGAAGTACTTGAGTTGGCGGAAGTCCATGAGGACAGCTTACTTATGAGCAATCGAGATAACAGTCTTGCGAATACTCCAGCTAGCTGGACCCGACCCATGATCAGTCCATACCGTAATAGTCATACTTTCAATTTGGTTGAGGAGATTTGTTGTGGATAGAACAGCTGCGGGTCGCGCTGACATCGACGCGACTGGACACGAGCAGACTCAGGTAGTCATCGTCGGTTCGGGATTCGGAGCCCTCGCCGCGGCCAAGACCCTCGCGAAGTCCAAGACGCCGTTCGTCCTCATCTCCGCCACCACCGAGCACCTCTTCCAGCCGCTGCTCTACCAGGTGGCGACGGGTGTTCTGTCGGCCGGCGAAGTTGCTCCGCCCATCCGCACGATCCTGCAGAAGTACCCCAACGCCGACGTGCGTCTCGGTCGCGTCGTCGAGGTCAACGCCGAAGAGAACACCGTCGTCTACGAGGCTTCGGGCACCCGCCACACTCTCGGATACCGCTCGCTCATCGCAGCCACCGGTGCCACCCAGGCGTACTTCGGTCATGACGAGTTCGAAAAGGTCACCTACAAGCTCAAGACCGTCGAGGATGCCGAGGTCCTGCGTAAGCAGATCCTGCGTTGCTTCGAAGAGGCTCACACCACCAACGACGCGCTGGTTCGCCGCAACCTGCTCAGCTTCGTTGTCGTCGGTGCAGGCGCGACCGGCGTCGAGCTCGCCGGACAGATCAAGGAACTGGCGCGTCGCTACTTCGCCAAGTCCATCAACAACATCAGCGCCGACGAGGTCACGGTCACCATGGTCGAGGGCGCGGGCGTTGCGCTTCCGGCCTTCGGCGGCAAGCTCAGTGAGTACACACAGGCCTCGCTCGAGAAGTCGGGTGTCGAGGTTGTTCTCAACACCATGGTCACCGCCATCGACGAGCACGGTGTCACCGTCTCTTCGGCAAAGACCAAGGAAGAGAAGCGCATCGACGCCGAGACCGTCATCTGGTCGGCCGGTGTTCGCGCCAACGACTTCGCAGCAGTGCTCGGCGAGGCGACCGGTTGTGAGAGTGACCGTGCAGGTCGTCTGCTCATCAATCCGGACTTGACCGTCGGCGGGTTCGCCAACGTCTTTGCCATCGGCGACATGACTTCGCTGAACGGTCTGCCGGGTCAGTCGCCCGTTGCAATGCAGGGTGGCCGTCACGCAGCGAAGACTGTGAACGGAAAGGTCAAGGCCGGAACGCCTTTCAAATACTTCGACAAGGGCAGCATGTCGATCATCAGCCGATTCAGCGCTGTGTGTCGCGTCCGCAAGGTCGAGTTCAAGGGCACGATCGCCTGGTTCATGTGGCTGGCCGTGCACGTGATGTATCTGGTGGGCTTCCGCAACCGGTATGTCGCTGTGATGTCGTGGTTCGGTTCGTTCATCGGTCACCGTCGTCCGCACTTCCACTACGCGCAGGAGCCGATGAAGATCGAGGCCACGCCGCCGGTGACCGAACGCGAACCGGAATTGGCGCACTCCGCGTAGCTCCGCACCGCCTGAACACGTTTCGCCTGATGTCAGTCACACTGTGTGAATGGCATCAGGCGAGCGTTCGTTGATCGGCCGGGCATTTATCGTGCTCGGTGCCTTCGACGCGAAATCGCCGCGGTTGACGCAGTCGGAGATCAGTCGTCGCAGCGGTTTGCCTCTGCCCACCGTCCATAGACTGTGTGGGCAGTTGGTGGCTGAGGGCGCACTCGAGCGTCGGAGTGACGGCAAGTACCAGGTCGGAGTCCGGTTGTGGGAGATCGGCGCTCTCGCTCCCGGCGCTCACGGCCTACGGCAGGTGGCGTTGCCGTTCCTCGAAGACCTGTACGAGGTCACCCGAGAGAACGTGCAGTTGGTCGTTCGTGAGGGCACCGAGGCTCTGTACCTCGAGCGCTTGTCCTCGCGTAGCGCCGTCACCGTGGTCGGCCGTGCCGGCGGAAGATTGCCGTTGCACGCGTCCAGCGGTGGATTGATTCTCCTCGCGCACGGCGGAACCGAGCTTCTCGACGATGTCCTTCGCGCCGGCCTCGAGTCGTTCACTCCCAAAACCATTACTTCCGAGCGGATTTTGCGAGCAACTCTCGACGAGATCAGGCGCGCCGGATTCGTGGTCTGTCGCGAGTATCTGAACGTCGGAACCCTTGCCGTCGCCGCTCCTGTCCGCGAAGCCGGGGGCAGTGTCGTGGCAGCGGTCTCGACAGTTGTTCCGGTGGAGCAGGATCCGGCTCCTTTACTGCCGGCGTTGGTCGCGGCCGCCCGTGGAATATCACGCGGGCTTGGTAGCGGTGGGTTTCGATAGCTCGTTTCGGTCTTTCACTGAGTGAAATTGCAGCTGTTCAGAGGAGTGATCGTGGTCGAGGGTGGTCTCAATCGTCACTCACCTCAGGAGCTCTCTGTATGTCTTCTTCACGCACCCAGGTCGGAATCGTCGGTGGTGGTCCCGCCGGGTTGATGCTCTCGCATCTGTTGCATCTGAAGGGAATCGATTCGGTTGTCCTGGAATGCCGCACCCGCGAAGAGGTAGAAGGCACCATTCGTGCCGGCGTGCTCGAACAGAACACGGTTGATCTCATGGTCGAGACCGGACTCGGTGATCGACTGAAGCGAGAGGGCCTCGAACATCACGGAATCGAGTTGCGATTCGGTGGACGAGGGCACCGAATCGCGTTCGACGAACTGACCGACGGGCGAGCAGTCACGGTGTATCCGCAACACGAGGTGCTCAAGGATCTGATCGCGCGGCGTCTCGCTGACGGCGGGGACATTCGATTCGGAGTGTCCGACGCGCAAGTACACGATCACGAATCGGATCGCCCGAGTATCACTTTTGTCGACTCGGACGGAAATGATCAGAAGCTCGAGTGCGCCCTGGTGGCCGGTTGCGACGGTTCACGCACCGGAACGCGAAAGCTGATTCCCGAACCGTCGATCCGAACAGATCATTTCCGCCAGTATCCCTTCGCGTGGTTCGGCATCCTGGCCGAGGCGCCGCCGTCGTCCGAAGAACTGATCTATGCCAACCATGAGCGCGGGTTTGCGCTGATCAGCACACGGACGCCCGAGGTACAGCGTCATTACCTTCAGGTCGATCCGGACGACTCCGTGGACAACTGGTCCGACGATCGAATCTGGGACGAGCTGCACATGCGCGTCGACGGTGAGGGGGCGGAGATCAAGGACGGCAAGATCTTTCAGAAGTCGATCCTCCAGTTCCGCAGCTTCGTGTGTGAGCCGATGCAGCACGGCAACCTGTTTCTTGCAGGGGATGCGGCGCACACCGTGCCGCCGACCGGCGCGAAGGGAATGAATCTCGCGATCGCCGACGTCTACGCACTGGCGAAGGCAATGGACGGTTTCTTCACCTCGTCCGACCGAAAGATGCTGGACGGGTACACCGAAACGGTGTTGCCGCGTGTGTGGCGGACGCAGCACTTCTCGTGGTGGATGTCGTCGATGCTCCATCGCTTGCCAGACGACAGCGGTTTCGGGCATCGCCGACAGTTGGCCGAGTTGGACATGGTCACGCGTTCGGTGGCCGGACGAACGCTGATCGCCGAGAACTACGTCGGAACTCCCTTGCATCAGTAGGCCGATTCGCAGGTTGCACGGTGCGAAATCAGGGGGAGTGGGGTGCCAGGTGTCACCAGGACCTCGAAGTTCTTCGTATGTGTCCGCCTGGCGGGAAGCTTCCGAGCCGAAGTAGCGGGAGCTTTGTAACCTCGAACACGTCCTTGTCCAACCGAGGGTGGCTGATGCTTCGACCGCACTGCGGGGGAGTTGTCGTATGACTGAGCGTCGCAAGAAGTGACTGTTCAGGATCCACTGTCTCCCAGGCCGATCGGTGCGAACCGTCGTCGAGCTCATCGAGGCACTTCAGTCGCTCCGGTCAACTGAACAGAGGGATCTTCCGATGAAGTTCAGCCTCGCCGTGGCGATGATTCCCCTCTCTCAACTCGTTGCACTTGCGAAAGTGGCCGAAGAATGCGGCTTTTCTTCGATCACGATGCCCGACTCACTGTTCTTTCCCGAGCGGGGCGCTACCGGGTATCCGTATACCGCTGACGGTGTGCGTATGTGGGACGCGAAGACACCATTTGTAGACCCCATGATTGCCGCGGCCTTCATGGGACCCGGAACGTCGAAGATTCGCTTTTATCCGCAGGTGCTCGAGCTCAGCTCACGCAATCCTCTGCTGCTGGCAAGCCAGGTGGGGTCGGTCGCGAATCTGACAGGAGGCCGCTTCGGTCTCGGGGTCGGTGTGGGCTGGGCGCCAGAGGAATTCGAGTGGTGCGGCGCTTCCCCGAAGGATCGAGGCCCGCGAGTCGACGAGATGCTCGAGGTACTGCGACTGGTTCTAGGCGGCGGTATGGTCGAACATCACGGCAAGTTCTTCGACTTCGACAGGCTGCAGATGAGCCCGGCGCCGATCGATCCCGTCCCCATCTACATCGGAGGACATTCCGCGGCCGCATTGCGCCGTGCAGCGCGCGTGGGTGACGGTTGGACCTCGGCTACAGTCTCTTTCGCTGATCTGCAAGCTCTCATCGCGAGGATCGGCGTCCTGCGGGTCGAGTACGGGCGCGCCGAGTCCCCGTTCGAAATTCAGGCCGTCTGCGCCGATCGCTTCGGTCTCGACGGCTCCTTGGAACTGGCCGATAGCGGAGTGACGGAATCGATCGTCATTCCTTGGGCCATGTACGACCTCGGGTTCGACTGCGACCTGGAAGCGAAGAAAGATGCGGTACGCAGGTTCTCCGAGGAAGTCATCTGCAAATTCTGAAATTCACGTAGCGCGCCCGTGCTGCAATGACCCGTGTGCGGGGATCAATCCGTATGCGGGCGTTGCGGCTCCAACATCCGTTCTCGGAGACTGTCGTAGATGGGAGCCGAACCTGCCAAGGCGGTGACGAAAACCGCTGCGGCCGTGGCCGCAAGCATCGGGACCAGCGTCGACGTCACCGCGGTCATTTCGACCACGATCACGATGCCGGTGAACGGTGCGCGTACTACGGCGCCGAAGAAGGCAGCCATACCGACGGTGGCCATGGTGACCGTGAGCCCGGCGTCCACTCCGGGCACGAAGCTCGACAGTCCGGTGAAGATCGACCCCCAGAGCGCGCCGAGAGCGAGTAAGGGAGCGAACAGTCCGCCGGGAGTTCCAGCGGCATACGAGAGCGGGCCGGTGAAGAACCGAACCACCAAGTACAGCAGCAGGATCGGCAGTACGAAGGTCCTTCCGCCGACGATCATCTGTGCAAGAACGTCGCCGCCCCCACTGGCCAACGGGTCGAGGAACAGCGTCAGGCCGATGACGGCGCCGATCGTTGCGCCGATGACAGTCGGCGGGATCTTGTCGAGTCGTGCCACGATGTCGAGTAGTCCTAGAATCAGGCGGTTGTACGCAATACCCAGTAGCCCCGTGAGGATTCCGAAGACGACGAACAGTGGCAAGAGTGCAAGGTGAGGTGTCGGCACGGTGCCGACCTCGAAATCGGGTTGATCACCGATGACGATCCGTGCACAGCCCACCGCCACTGAAACACCGAAAAGCGTTGGCAGCACGGTGCGCAGCCGGAACGAGTGCGTCACCTCCTCGCAGACGAACAGTGCTCCCGCGATCGGCGCGTTGAATGCGACAGCGAGTCCTGCTCCGGCCGTGGATGTTTGCAGCATGGCGACGTCGGGTTCGGTGAGGCGGGCTCGCCGTCCCGCTTCTGCTCCGATCGCCGCACCCATGTGTACGGTGGGGCCTTCACGGCCGAGAACCAGACCGGAGCCGATCGCCAAGAGGCCGCCGATGAATCTGGCGGGCACGAGATTGATTCCCGGCGGTTTCGCTTCACCACGGGACACCGCCTCGACGTGCTGGATGCCGCTTCCCTTTGCGAGGGGCACTCGTCTGACGATCAGTACGGCAAGTACGGTGCACAGGGCCACCAGGAGGACCGGCACGAGCCACCCGACGTACGGAACGTGATGCGCCCAGTTCACGATCGCCTGACGAAGTTCGTCGGCCCTGATCAGACACCAACGGAACGCGCCGCCGACAAATCCGACCCCGACGCCGGCGACCGCAGCGAGTAGACACAGCAAACCCAGTCCGCGGTTGGAGTCACGCGGTTCGGTGCCGCCATCGTCCTCGGTCATCGTGATCAGCCCTACCTGATGGTCACAACTCTCGACAGGTGAATTGAGCCTTCCTCACCTTGGACGGTAACCCATCCCGATACCGGAAAGTGCTTGTATTGCCGGGTCACAATTCGGTGAGCAGACTGATTCCGAGAACTGTCATCATCACGGCGATCAGAGCGTCGAGAACCCGCCAGGCGCTGGGTTTTGCAAAAAGTGGTGTCAGCAGACGCGCGCCGTAACCGAGGGCGCTGAACCAGACTGCACTTGCAGTGATGGCACCGGCCGCAAACCACCACCGTCCGATCTCGCCGCGACCGTTGGCGATGGAACCCATCAGCACAACGGTGTCGAGATAGACGTGTGGATTCAGCCAGGTGAGTGCCAATGCCATCGTGACGGCGGCAAGCCTCGACCCGTTGCCATGTCGATCCGGCGCCAACGTCTGGGGGTGAAGTGCCCGCTTGGCGGCGAAGAGCGAATAGCTGAGGAGGAAAACGGCGCCGGCGATACGAACGAACGTGATCATCGACGGTGCGTGTTCGAGGAGGGTCCCGATTCCGCTGACGCCCGCGAGGATCAGAATTGCGTCTGACAACGCGCACACTGCGACGATCGGGAGTACGTGCGATCGCGTCAGGCCTTGACGAAGAACAAACGCATTCTGGGCGCCGATTGCGACGATCAAAGACAGTCCGACCCCGAAACCGACGAGGGCCGACGCAGGGTCGTTGGTGCTGAGCATGTCGTCGAGCCTGCCGCTCGGATTTCAGTCAGTCCAGCTAATGATTCTTAGGATGCATCAGAGTAGCTTCAGATTATGTTGGATTTCGAGCAACTGAGGGCATTGCACGCCGCGGTCGACGAGGGAACCTTCGAGGCGGCGGCGCGGAAGTTACACATCACGCCTTCGGCGGTCAGCCAACGAATCAAAGGTCTCGAGACCTCGGTTGGCCGGATTCTGGTGCAGCGCACCAAACCCATCCGGGTCACCGATTCAGGGAGAGAAGTCCTGCGTCTTGCACGTCAGATAGACGCTTTGTCGCGTGACACCGTGCGAGAGCTCGGCCTTGAAAATGGTTCAGGGATGTTTGCACGTGTCTCGATCGCGGTCAATGCCGATTCGCTGTCCACCTGGGTTCTCGGGGCCCTCGCGGAGTTCACGCACGAAGTCGGTTTCGATTTTCATCTCGACGATCAAGACCACACCACCGAACTACTGCGCGACGGTTCGGTCATGGCTGCCGTCACCTCTGTTGCGTCACCGATTCAAGGGTGTACCTCCAGCCGTTTGGGCATCATGCGGTATCGGCCGATGGCGAGTGCGGAGTTCTGCCGTCGTTGGTTCGCAGACGGTGTCACGGCCGCATCCCTTTCGGAGGCGCCGCTGGTTGTGTTCAATCGCAAGGATCTACTGCAGGACCGCTACCTCGATCAAAAGGTCGGCCACCCCGCCGATCCGCCCCGTCATCTTGTTCCTTCATCGGCAGACTTCGCGGACGCCGTCAGGCGGGGATACGGCTGGGGATTGATACCGGACCTGCAGCGCGGCGACGACGATCGCTCCGGCGTGCTGATCGGATTCGATCCGGACTTCGTGGACGACGTTCCGCTGTACTGGCAGCAGTGGAAACTGTCGTCACCTGTCTTGCGCCGGATCTCCGAGGTGGTGACCAGACGCGCCCACGAGGTGTTGCATCAGCCGTCGAGCTGATGTGCACCGCACGTGCGGTGTTGTGCTCGTGCGGTGTTGTGCTCAGGGAACAAAGAACCTGGACAAGTTGATCCCCTGGGACCGTTTCTTCGGCCGCAGGACGCCGATAGTGTTTTGAGTCACACACGAATGAAAGGTGCTGACTCTCGTGGCGAACATCGGATATCTGGCTTGGGATCTTGCAGAGAAGTACGGGCAGAAGCCGTGCTTGCGGGACGACCACGTCGAACTCACGTATGAAGAGTTCGCAGATCGCACAGAAGCTGTTGCCGCGCAATTGGCCGGACTCGGAATCGGCCTCGGTGACGTGGTGGCGATCATGCTGCCCAATCGCGTCGAGTTGCTGATCGCGATCATGGCTGCCTGGCGCATCGGTGCTGCGGCTACACCCATCAATCCGATGTTCACCGCGAACGAAGCGGACTACCAGATCGCGGACTCCGGGGCCGAGTTGGTCATCACCGCCACTGCCGACGCACCCTCGGGCGGCCGCGCAGTGTTGGCCGTCGAGGATCTGGCGACAGTGCCGCCGACCGATCCCCGACCCGGAATCGATGTTGCAGCAGACGATCTGGCGTTGCTCATCTACACCAGCGGCTCCACCGGACGGCCCAAGGGAGTGATGCTCACACATGCCAACCTGCAGTTCATGGCTTCGTCGATGGGCAAGAACATCGGTGTTACCGGCGCGGATCACTGCCTGCTGATTCTGCCGCTGTTCCATGTCAACGCGATCTGCGTCAGCGTCTTGACGCCCTTACTTGTCGGCGGACAGGTGAGTGTCACCGGGAAGTTCTCGGTTTCGAGATTCTTCGACGACGTCGCGCGACTTCGCCCCACGTATTTCTCGGCGGTGCCGGCAATCTACGCGATGCTGACCTCACAGCCGGAAGACTCCTCGATCGACACGTCGTCCTTGAGGTTTGCCGTGTGCGGTGCGGCGCCGATCAGCAAGGAACTCCTCGAACGCGCTGAGCGGCGTTTCGGTTTCGTGATCGTGGAAGGTTACGGACTCACCGAGGGGACCTGTGCGTCGGCCTGCAATCCTGTGGACGGCGTGCGCAAACTCGGTACGGTCGGCCCGGCGTTGCCTGGCCAGCAGATTGCCATTCTTGCCGAGGACGGAACCTTTGCGCCCGCCGGGACTGCCGGAGAGGTGGTCATCAAGGGTGGCAACGTGATGCGTGGCTATCTGGGTAAGCCGGAGGAGACTGCGAAGACCGTCAAGGATGGTTGGTTGCATACCGGTGACGTCGGAGTCCTCGACGAGGACGGCTACCTGACCCTGGTCGATCGCATCAAGGACATGATCATCCGTGGGGGAGAGAACATCTACCCCAAGGAGATCGAAAATTCGCTCGCTACACATCCTTCCGTGCTCGAGGCAGCCGTCATCGGCGCTCCGCACCAGGTCTACGGAGAGGTGCCAGTTGCCTATGTTGTCGCCTACCCCGATGCACCCGTCACCGAAGACGAACTGCTCGAACATGTCACGGCCTTGCTCACCCGAGTAAAGGTGCCAGTGGCGATCTACGTCGTCGATGCGCTTCCCCGAAACCCGGTGGGCAAGATCGACAAACCTGGAATGAGACGAGCTTTGAGCGCAACTCCCGCTCACTAGTCACTTCCCCGTAATACCAGCACAACTCGACGACGTCCGTCGAGTCGATCCGTCATGCCCACATTCCGTATTTCAGGAGCACATCATGGGATTCAAAGAAGGAAACTTCCCTCCCGTCGATCCGGCAACGTTCATGGACAAGCCGTTTCTCGAGCGTCTGCGTGACATGTCCACGCACTGGGTGGATTACGGCTTCGGTACGCCGAAGATGGTCCACACCGTCTACATCATGAAACTGTTGTTCCTCTACCTGGCAGCTGGAACAGCCGTTGCCACTTTGACTTCCGGCCTCTCGTGGTTCGACATCGGATCGTGGTGGAACCAGCCGATCGTCTACCAGAAACTCATCATCTGGACGATGATGCTCGAGATGCTGGGCTTGGCAGGATCCTGGGGACCGCTCGCCGGCCACTTCAAGCCGATGACCGGTGGAGTTCTCTACTGGCTCCGCCCCGGCACCATTCGTCTGCCACCGTGGCCGGGCAAAGTGCCGCTCACCTCGGGTGACACCCGCACGGTGTTCGACGTCTTCATCTATGCCGCCGCAGTCGCCAATCTCCTTGTTGCCGCTGTTCTCCCCGGTGTTCACACCACAGGAATCGATTCGGCAATCGCTGACAATGCCGGACTGGTGCGTCCGACGGTCTTGTACTCCTTCCTGGTACTCATGGTGATTCTCGGGTTGCGGGACAAGGTGCCCTTCATCGCTGCCCGTAGTGAGCAGTACCTGCCGGCGATCTTCTTCTTCACATTCCTGCCGTTCGTCGACATGATCCTGGCGCTCAAACTGCTGATCGTCATGGTGTGGATCGGTGCCGGTGTCTCGAAGTTCGGTCGCCATTTCTCGCTGGTGGTTCCTCCGATGCTCAGCAATACCCCGTGGATCCCGTCGAAGAAGATCAAGCGCGCCCACTACCGGAATTTCCCGGAGGATCTGCGGCCTTCACACCTGGGCGGCGGGGTCGCACACGTGGCCGGAACGATGGTCGAAATCGTCACCCCGTTGATACTGCTGTTCTCGACGAACAAGACACTCACGATCCTCGCCGTGATCCTCATGGTCGGATTCCATCTGTTCATCGCGTCGACCTTCCCGCTTGCCGTCCCACTCGAATGGAATCTTCTGTTCGCCTACGCCTCGGTCTTCCTGTTCCTGGGATTCCCGGCATGGGACGGCTACGGACTCGGCGCCATGTCCTCACCGTGGATTACCGCGGGAATTGTTGCAGCCCTTGCCTTCTTCCCCATTCTCGGAAACCTTCGACCCGATCTGGTGTCCTTCCTGCCGTCGATGCGTCAGTACGCCGGCAACTGGGCATCCGCGACGTGGGCATTCGCGCCGGGCGCTGAAGCCAAGATCGACCAGTTCATCAAGCGTCCGTCGCCGGATACGCGCAATCAGTTGATGACGATGTACCCCGAAGATGTGTCCGATGTCGTTCTGCATCAGCTGTTGGGCTGGCGTTCCATGCACAGCCAGGGGCGTGCGCTGTTCTCTCTGATGATCAGGCACCTCGGCGACGACATCAACACGTACTCACTGCGGGAAGCAGAGTTCATGTGCAACTCCATCGTCGCCTTCAACTTCGGTGACGGGCACCTGCACGACGCGAAGTTGATCGCAGCCATTCAGCGTCGCTGCAATTTCGCACCCGGTGAGTTCCTGGTGACCTGGATCGAATCGCAGCCCATCCACAAGGGAACGCAGGAGTACCAGGTGATCGATGCCGCTCTCGGTGTCATCGAACGAGGTACTTTCAAGGTCGCCGACGCAGTCGCCGAACAGCCGTGGTTGCCGAACGGGCCCATTCCGTTCGACGTTCAGTGGACACTGGACGTACGGGCCGACCACGCGGCAACGGATCCGCAGGTTGTCTCCGAACCGAAGATGCGTACGAGGGTCAGCGGTAGCGAGCAAGAGGTGAGTAAGTGACAAAGGCCGTAGTCGTCGGCAGCGGGCCCAATGGGCTCGCTGCCGCGGTACA
The DNA here is from genome assembly GCF_963525155.1 of uncultured Rhodococcus sp. Classification (NCBI taxonomy): domain Bacteria; kingdom Bacillati; phylum Actinomycetota; class Actinomycetes; order Mycobacteriales; family Nocardiaceae; genus Rhodococcus; species uncultured Rhodococcus sp. The sequence goes on along the minus strand of NZ_CAURKP010000015.1, from coordinate 2,913 downwards.
CCTCGCACGTAGCGGTGTGGACGTGCAGGTGCTCGAGGCTGCCGACCAGATCGGCGGAGGCACCCGCTCCGGTCCGATCGACGTGCCGGGGTTGATCCATGATCACTGCTCGGCGTTTCACCCGATGGGTATCGGCTCGCCGTACCTGTCCAAGCTGGACCTCGAGCGATACGGGCTGATCTGGAGATGGGCAGAGGCGGACTGCGCGCATCCGCTCGACAACGGGGACGCCGGGGTTCTGTACCGCTCGCTGGAGCAGACGGCTGCGGGACTCGGCGCTGACGGGCCTCGATGGCAACGCATGTTCGGTGACTTGTCGACTGGGTTCGATGCGCTGGCGTCCGATCTGATGCGCCCGATCGTCAATGTTCCGCACCATCCGCTGCGGCTCGCAGCTTTCGGTCCGCGAGCGCTGCTTCCGGCAACGGTGACCGCCAAACTGTGGAAGACGGACAAGGGGAAGGCGCTGTTCGGCGGGGTTGCCGCACACGCCTTCTATCCACTCAACCGTCCGGCCACCTCGGCGGTGGGATTGATGATCACTGCTGCTGGTCACCGCTACGGTTGGCCGGTTGCCGAGGGAGGTTCGCGGTCGATCACCGACGCGATGGCTGCGATGCTCCTCGATCACGGCGGCAAGATCGACACCAGCGTTCGGGTTCGTTCGGTCTCCGAGATTCCGGACGCCGATGTTGTTCTGCTGGATGTCAATCCGGGGGGTGCGCTCGAAATTCTGGGCGATCGACTCCCTGGCCGAGTGGCGAGGGCCTATCGAAAGTTCAAGCAGGCTCCCGGAGCATTCAAGGTCGATTTTGCGATCGAAGGTCATGTGCCGTGGACCAATCCGGACTGTGGTCGGGCCGGAACTGTGCATCTGGCAGGTGGTTTCGACGAAATCGTGGCCGCTGAGCGTGAGACGAATTCAGGCCGTATGCCGGACCGGCCGTTCGTGCTCCTAGGTCAGCAATACCTGGCTGATCCCACCCGATCTGCCGGGAACATTCATCCGCTGTATGCCTATGCGCACGTGCCTCACGGTTACGCCGGCGACGCTACGGAGGCGATCATCCGTCAGATCGAGAGGTTTGCGCCAGGATTCCGGGATCAGATCGTCGCGACATCGAGCAGTGGTACAGCTGACCTGGCACAAGACAATCCGAATCAGGTAGGCGGCGACATCATCGGAGGTGCCAACACCGAACTGCAGGTTGTCTTGCGTCCGCGCGTCGCAGTCGATCCGTACAGCACGGGGATCGCGGGCACTTACTTGTGCTCGGCCTCGACCCCGCCGGGTGCCGGAGCACATGGAATGTGCGGGTACAACGCAGCCGAATCGGCTCTGAAGTACCTGCGACGAAAGGGTGCGGAAGTTCTGTGAGTAGTCCATCGCACAAGGAGCGAGGCGCCGGTGCGATGCGGCGCCTCGCCCGAGTGCCTGCAGCCGCGGAGCCGGAAGTGCTTGCGGTGGTTGCCGAGTTGGCACGACGACTCGACGAGCGCAGCGCCGACATCGCGCGTGAGATGGCCTTCATGATGGCTCACGAAATCGACCAATTGGATGCAGACGCCAAATTGCTCGAAATGCTCGAGGCCAGCGTGCAGGGAAACATCACGACGATCATCCACGTATTGGCCAACGACATTCCGATCGATCATCTCCAACCCACCACTGCTGCAGTGGAATACGCTCTGCGTCTGGCGCAGCGGGATGTCCCGTCCAACTCCCTTGTCCGGGCCTATCACATGGGCCAAGGCGATCTGATGCGGATCTGTCACGACGAGATCAGCACACTGGATATTCCGGCGCGACTCACTTTGGCTGTCCTGAAACACACTTCGGACGTGGTCTACAGCTACATCGACTGGATCACGCTCTACGTCTTCGACGCGTACGAGCGGGAACGCAGTCGATGGATGGCAGCGCAGGGAAACCTCCATTCGGCCGCAATCCACGCCCTCCTGTCCGGCGCCAACGCAGATACCGCTGCTTTCGAAGCGGAGACCGGGTACCGCCTCGGTCAGAACCACGTCGCCCTGGTGGTCTGGTCGACGTGGGATGCCGACGTCATGGGCATCAATACGCTGGACCGACTCGTACGTGATCTCGGCGCAGCGGCGGGAGCGGACAAGCCGCCGATCATCACCGCCATCGATCGGCGCACGGTGTGGGCGTGGCTGCCGTTCGGTCGCCGGGTGCCTGCGCCGGATCCGGAGGTTCTCGCGGCGGCAGTGCCGTTGGACGGCGGGGCGCGGGTGGCAATCGGACTGCCGGGGTCAGGGGTCGACGGTTTCAAACGGTCCCACGAACAGGCAACCGCCGCCTATTCGGTTGCTGCCGTCCCGGATACACCGCAGCGACCTGTGGTGAGCTTCGGAGACCGCGGCGTCGCTGTGGTCTCACTTCTGTCCGAGAACATCGATTCGACGAAGTCATGGGTCTGGGAGGTGCTTGGCCCGTTGGCGGAAGATACGCCCTCTGCTGCATCCTTGCGGACGACGTTGAGTGTGTACTTTGCACATGGTGAGAGTCATCTGCACACTGCCAATCACATGAATCTGCACCGGAATACGGTGAAGTATCGCATCAACAAGGCGCTCGGCGATCCAGTTGCTGCCGGCCGAGACAAGTTGGATCTTGCTCTGGCCCTGCAGGTTTGTGAGTTGTTGGGCAGATCGGTCTTGCGCCCGGCCAAATCGTCGTGAGTCGTGGATGCGACACGGCCTGTGGGCTCCGTATCGGGGTTTGATGTCCGATGCGGAGCCTGGCCGTGTTCTGTTGTGCCTGAGGTTCTTCTCAGGTTTTGAAGGTGGTGTTCGCCGGCCTGGGTTGCTGTCCGGGGTCGATCGAGGGTGGTGGGATGAACCAGGGTTTGTTGTCGACTCCTATTCGGATTTCCCATTTCCCGACGAACC